>JAYUYR010000091.1:0-6976 GCA_043752405.1 Sphingomonas sp.
CTGCGCGTCGATTACGCTCACTTGCTTGCCGGTGGCGTGCATCAGGAATGCTTCCCACGCGCTCCAGCCATAGATGAGGCCGCTCAGCAACACTGTCGAAACCGTGCTGACGGCTGCGCTGACAATAGCGCGCCAATTACCGCAGAGGAGCAACACAAGCGGAGTCAGCACTGCAAGCTGCGGCTTGATAGCGAACAACCCGATGATAGCACCGGCGAGTACCGGTCGCGCATCGAGCCAGCGGAACGAAAGTAGGAACAGCGCACCGAAGAAAAAGCCGAAATGCCCGGCCCATATGTTGACCAGCGCGGCGGGCGTCAGCAGCGCAAGCCACAGCGGCCAGCCATTATTCGGCCAGTAAGGTCGCACCGCCCACAGAAACAGCGCACCGGTCCCTGCCAGCCATGCCCCAAGCGCGACAGGATAGGGGAACAGCGAAAAAAGGCTCGCGATCGGAAAACCCGTCGGCGGGTAAGAATAAACATGTAGGTCGAGCGGCCCGAACAGGCTCTGCTGAAACGCCGCAAATGCTTTTTGGGTATAGAGTGTCGTGTAATCGCCCGCATTGATCAGCTTTCCGCCAGTCCACAGATTTATGAAATCACGGCCCCATAGTTCGGCCCCCCGGATCACCCCGTCCTTCATGGTCATGAAGTCGGTCACCGCCATGTAAACAATGAGCCAGCCGCCGAAAATCCACGCAAGCCCGTTCAGCCGGTTTTGTCGGTTATGCACTTGATCCCCCAGGCAGCTGTCGGATCGTATAGGCTGAAATCGTTAACCAACATATCGCGTGTGTTTACTATCTTTTAGGGGCTGTGCCCCCATGCCGGACCTAACGATCAATCCGGGGGAATGTACGTGGCGAAGACTGGCGGCAATGCAGTCGATGTGGCGATTATCGGCGCAGGACCGGCGGGCCTGACCGCGGCTTATTTGCTGTCGAAGCAAGGGCTTAGCGTTACCGTTATCGAGAAAGACCCGGTCTATGTAGGCGGGATCAGCCGGACGGTGGAGCACAACGGCTTCCGCTTCGACATCGGCGGACATCGCTTTTTCTCCAAATCGCAGGAAGTCGTCGCGCTGTGGAACGAGATCCTCCCCGACGATTTCATCCAGCGCCCGCGAATGAGCCGCATATACTACGAGGGCAAATTCTACAGCTATCCGCTGCGGGCGTTCGAGGCGCTCGGCAATCTCGGTATCATCCGCTCGTCGCTATGCATGGCGAGTTTCGGCTGGGCCAAACTCATCCCCAAGAAGGATGTGAAGAGCTTCGAGGACTGGACGATCAACCAGTTCGGCCACAAACTTTATTCGATCTTTTTCAAGACCTACACCGAAAAAGTCTGGGGCATGCCATGCGACGAAATGTCGGCGGACTGGGCAGCGCAGCGCATCAAGGGCTTGAGCCTCGGCGCAGCCGTGCTCGATGGGCTGAAGCGGTCGCTCGGCCTGAACCGGAAGCCCAATGACGGCATGGCAACCAAGACGCTGCTCGAAACCTTTCGCTATCCACGCCTGGGGCCGGGGATGATGTGGAACACCGCGCGCGACAAAGTGCTGGCGATGGGCAACACAGTCGCAATGGACACATCGCTGAAGCAATTGCGCTTTGATGATGTGACGCAGCGCTGGAACATGCAGACGGTCGACGGGGACGGGGCGTTGGCGACCATCAACGCTGCGCATATCATTTCGTCGGCTCCGATGCGCGAACTGGCGGGGCGCATCTATCCGCTGCCCGCGACACTGCCGAGTGCGCTCGATCTCAATTATCGCGATTTCCTGACTGTCGCACTCATGATCAGGTCGGACGATCTGTTTCCCGACAACTGGATCTACATCCACGACGACAAGGTAAAAGTCGGGCGGGTCCAGAATTTCCGAAGCTGGTCGCCCGAAATGGTCCCTGATCCGGAGCTCGCCTGCGTCGGCCTCGAATATTTCTGTTTCGAAGGCGATGGCTTGTGGTCGATGACCGACGAAGACCTGATCGCGCTCGCGACGAAGGAAATGGCGATCCTCGGCCTGTGTGACCCCGAAACTGTCGTTGGTGGTGCGGTTGTGCGCCAAGAAAAGGCTTACCCGGTTTATGACGAAACCTACCGTGACAACGTCGAGGCGATGCGGGTAGAACTCGAAGCCGCCTATCCAACGCTGCACATGGTCGGCCGCAATGGCATGCACCGTTACAATAATCAGGATCACGCGATGATGACGGCGATGTTGACGGTGAGAAACATTGTTGCCGGTACGCGGGTCTATGACATTTGGAATGTCAACGAGGATGCCGAATATCACGAGGCAGGCGACGAGGGTGACAAGGCCGACATTGCCGCCGCGCTCGACAGTGTGCGCGCGGTTCCCGAACGGCTAAAGGCGGCTTAGGCCATGTTCCGCACGCTTGGCGCGCTGGCTGACCAAGTGCCCCCTTATCTACGCTATGTCGCGGTCAGTGCAGTGGCGCTGGGCATCGACATGGGGCTGTTTCTTCTGTTGATTGCAGGCGGCACCGTTGCGGCGTGGGCATCGGGCGCCAGCTACCTGACGGGCATGGTCGCGCACTGGCTGCTGTCGAGCCGCCTCGTCTTCGCTGCCTATCTCGCGCAACCGGGATCGGCGCGTGGCAAGCAACAGGGGCTGTTCTTTGCCTCGGCGCTTGCCGGACTTGTTCTAACAATGGCGATTGTCGGCATTGGCGATGCGTCCGGCTTCGACCCGCGCCTTGCCAAGCTAACCGCGGTCGCCGTCAGCTTTAATGCGACCTACCTGATGCGACGCAAGATCGTGTTTGCCGGTTAGCCCGCCGCAACGCTAAGGCGGCGTGATGGGACAGCAACCGCATTACTGGTGGGAACGACGCACGACAGTGCTGCTGCTCGTGCTGCTGTCGACCGTTCCGCTGCTATGGCCGGTCGTGCCGCCGCTGGTCGATCTACCCGGACACATGGGGAGATATCGCGTTCAGCTCGATTATGACCGGTCGGCCGCGCTGCGCGCTTTCTATGGTTTTAAATGGAGCTTGATCGGCAATCTCGGCGTTGATCTGCTGATCATTCCGATGTCGAAAATCTTCGGTTTTGAACTGGCGACGAAGCTGATTGCGATCAGCATTCCGGCAATGACCGTTGCGGGCCTGTTGTGGATCACTCGCGAAGTTCATGGGCGGGTGCCGCCGACCGCGCTCTTTGCGCTGCCGCTTGCCTATGGTCATCCGTTTCTGTTCGGGTTTATCAATTTCGCGCTGTCGATGGCGCTCGCGTTGCTGGCTTTTGCCTTGTGGTTGCGGCTCGCGCGTCTGGGGTATCTGAAGCTGCGGGCGGCGCTGTTTGTCGTGATCGGTCCGCTGCTCTGGATTACGCATACGTTTGGCTGGGGAACGCTCGGTGTGCTTGCGTTTTCCGCCGAGCTCATCCGCCAGCATGATAAGGGACAGCCTTGGGTTCGTGCGATCTTCTGGGCGGGCATCCACTGCCTGTCGCTCGCGCCGCCGATTTTGCTGATGCTGCTGTGGCGCAGCGGTCAAGTCGGCGGACGGACAACTGACTGGTTTAACTGGACGCGCAAGGGCGAATACCTGGTCGAAACACTGCGCGACCGGTATAAACTCTACGACCAGTTAAGTCTGGCCCCGTTCGCGGCCATCGTGCTTTACGGCCTGTTCAGCCGCCATGCCGAAACATCGCGCAACCTGCGGGCGAGCGCCCTGTTCCTGATTGCGGCTTTCATCTTCCTGCCGCGCATCGTCTTCGGCTCGGCCTACGCCGATATGCGCCTGACGCCTTACATGATTGCGATTGCCGTGATCTCGGTGCGGATGCGGCCATCGGCACATCCCAAAGTCATGCAGGCGATTGCGCTGGTTGGACTGGTGTTCTTTACGTCGCGCATCGCCTCGACAACCCTAAGCTTTGCCAAGGCGTCGCGCGAGGCCGACACGGCATTGGCGGCGCTCGACCATGTTCCCGTCAATGCGCGGATGATTACGTTTGTCGGCGACAGCTGCCGCAAGACATGGCCGCTGAGCCGCTTGTCGCATATTTCGGGGATGGCGATTGTCCGGCGGCAGGCCTTTTCCAACGATCAGTGGGATATGGCAGGGGCGCAATTGCTGACGATCCTCAAGACCGACGCGATCGGCTTTCGCGGCGATCCATCGCAGGTCGTGACCGCCGAACGCTGCCGCACCGATAAATGGCGGCCGCTCGGCTGGTCGCTGATGAACTTTCCGCGAGAGGCTTATGACTATGTCTGGCTGGTGCAGCCGCCGCGCTTCGATCCGGCGGGCCTGCGCGGGCTGACGCTGATCTGGTCGGCCGGCCCCAATGCGCTCTATCGCGTCGATGACCGAACGCCGCTAAAGCACGCGCCATGACCGCGCTTTCGATTGTCGTCCCCTGTTACAATGAAGCGGCGTGCCTCGACGCGCTTTATGCGCGGGTTGCAACAGTGGCGCGCGAGGCTGCAGGCGACGCTTACGAGATTGTCTTGGTCAATGACGGGTCCACGGACGAAACATGGACTGCGATGCAGCGGCTGGCGGCGGGTGATCCGCACCTGGTCGCGATCAACCTTTCGCGCAATCACGGGCACCAACTCGCCCTGACGGCGGGCCTCGACCTGGCGCGCGGCGACCGCATCCTGATTCTCGATGCCGATTTGCAGGATCCTCCCGAATTATTGCCCGCGATGCTGGCGACGATGGCGACCGAGGGGGCCGACGTCGTCTATGCCGTCCGACGTGCACGGGCGGGCGAGAGTTTCGCCAAGAAGGCGTCGGCGGCGCTATTTTACCGGATGCTGGCGCGGTTGACCGATACCGATATTCCACTCGATACCGGTGACTTCCGCTTGATGACCCGCCGCGCGCTCGATGCGTTTCTGAGCTTGCCCGAACAGGCGCGGTTCATCCGCGGGATGGTCGCGTGGATCGGGTTCCGGCAAGTCCCCTTCGCCTATGATCGCGCCGAACGCCATGCGGGCAAAACGAATTACCCGCTCGCGAAAATGCTGCGGCTGGCGTTCGATGCGATCACCGGCTTTTCGACCGCGCCGCTGCGTTTTGCCAGTCATGCCGGATTGGCGCTGACCGGAGCATCGGTGCTGTTACTCGCCTATATCGGTTTCGGCTGGCTGCGCGGGAATACGGTCGCGGGCTGGACTTCGCTCATGCTCGTCGTTGTTGGTCTCGGTGCGGTGCAGATGTTTGTGCTCGGGATGATCGGCGAGTATCTTGGCCGCCTGTATATCGAAGCGAAGAAGCGCCCGCTTTACATCGTCGCTGACATTATCGGGACACCGCGCGTCGGGTCACGCCTTGGTTACAGATCCGATCAGGCGGGTGCCGATACGATGGCCACCAACGAAACGCCCGGCGGCATCGGCACACGACCGAGCAGATAGCGCTCAAGGCCAAAGATTCTCTCAAACAATGCATTGAGCGGCGCAGCCGGCAGCGCATCATCGCTACCTGCGCGGCCCGTTACCCGCGCCACGAGCCGGTCGGCCGCCGCAAGAGGAAACAACAGGCTGTTAAAACTTTGAAGGATCGTCAGTTTCAGTCCGGCCTCGGCGATAACGCTGCGCAAACTCGTTTTGGTATAACGGCGGAAATGGTGGTTCGCGACGTCGTGACCGCTCCACATCCAGGTATATTGCGGCACCGTGATCAGGATCGTGCCGCCCGGGCGCAGCCGCCGGGCAATCGCGCGCAAAGCCGCCCGGTCATCCTCGACATGCTCCAGCACATCGAGGATCGCGACCATGTCATAGCTTCGTTCGGCAACACCATCGAGCGCGGGCAGCGGTGACGCACCGACGTCACGGCCTAATCGCTTCGAGGCGATGCCGCGCGAATGGTCGTCGATCTCGATGGCATCGACATCACCGAATGCGGACAGCATGCCCAAATTATGCCCCGTCCCGCACCCGATTTCGAGGATATGCGCCATCGGTGGCATCGTGACCTTGCGACGGATGAGGCTCGCGAGGACATCGCGCCGTGCCCGGTACCACCAGTGCGTCGAGTCGTGCTCGGCCATCCTGTCGTACAAAACGCGGTCCACTATGCGAACACCCACTTGCGATAGATCACGAAGCAAATCGCCGGCGTGATGAAGATCATCGCAATCACCGGCGTTCTCTCATCCCAACCCATGACGTCGGTGAACAGCCAGACGAACAGGCTGTTCAGCGCAAAACTGATCCCCGACGTGATGAAGAACTTGCCGCCCTGCTGGACCGAGGCATCGCCGCTCTGCCCGCGGAAACTAAACCGCGCATGCATGAAATAACCGAGTGTCACCGACACCAGATAGGCAATGACGTTTGACCCGAGCGGCGGCACATTGCCCCAGCCAACCGCCAGCAGATATGCCCCTACCCCGAACGCTGTCACGATGCCGCCAGTGATGACATAGCGCAGCACTTGGCCAAGCAATGTGCGTTGATCATTATTGAGAGGCAGTCGGTCTGGCATCTTGCTCCGCTTGGCAGGGATGCGATCGCCCCTTAAGGGCGCGGTGGGTTCAGGGGAAGCGTTGATGACCACAGCTGAGAATATGGTTCTGACGCATTGGCGGCGCTGGGTCTTCGTCATCTGGCTGATCGCCTGCATTGTATTCGTGGTAATGCGCTGGCACCCGATCACTGCGTTCGGCCTTGGCGATACCGACGATAACATGCGCATGTCGCAAGTCCGCGCGCTGCTGGGTGGACAGGACTGGTATGACTTGCGGCAGTATAAGCTTAACCCGCCGGACGGATATAATATCCACTGGACGCGCTTTGTTGATCTGCCGATTGCGGCGATCCAGCTGATTGTCCAGCCTTTCTTTGGGACTGTGATTGCGCAAAAGACGTCGGCCGCACTGGCGCCGATGATCCCGCTGTTGCTCGCGCTTTATGCCATGGCGCTGGCGGTGCGGCGGCTGGTTGCGCCCGGCGCATTTGCTTTCGCTGCGGGGCTGGTGCT
>JAYUYR010000092.1:0-2664 GCA_043752405.1 Sphingomonas sp.
CGCCTACTCGGCGGCGAAGATTTCCACCAGTTCGGCGCTGTCGAATTCTTCCGCGTTGATGACGTTCGTGTTCTGCAATATCCGCAAGCGCCGGACCAGCCGGTCGATCGCGTGATGCGGAATGTTGATCACTTCGTCCCCGTCGCGCTCGGTCAATCCCTGTTGCCGGATTACTACGCCATTGTGGCCCGGATAAGCGACCACCGCCTGCACCGGATAGATCACCAGATCGGCCTCTGCCCAGTTGAATTCCTTTACCGCCGCCATGTCGATTGCCCTCCGTTAGATCGCGCCCGGCGCAATCATATGGCAATATGTGCAGTCTGCATGTCCCCGTTTGCGGACTAGCCCCAAAATCGGTCATCCAACCGATCCTTCGAGCGAAATGCCGAGCAACTTCTGCGCCTCGACCGCGAATTCCATCGGCAGTTGTTGCAGCACTTCCTTGGCGAAGCCGTTGACGATCAGCGCCACAGCTTCTTCGGCGTTCAGGCCGCGGGCCATTGCGTAGAACATCTGGTCGTCGCTGATCTTGCTCGTCGTCGCCTCATGTTCGATCTGCGCGCTTGGGTTGCGGACTTCGATATAGGGAACGGTGTGGGCGCCGCTCAGGCTCCCGAGTAGCAGCGAATCGCACTGGGTGAAATTGCGCACGCCTTCCGCGTTTGGTGCGACGCGGACCAGGCCGCGGTAAGTGTTGTTGCTGTGTCCCGCGCTGATGCCTTTGCTGACGATGGTCGAGCGGGTGCCCTTGCCGTTGTGGATCATCTTGGTGCCGGTGTCGGCCTGCTGGTAATTGTTGGTCACCGCGACCGAATAAAATTCGCCTACGCTATTTTCGCCGTTAAGGACGCAGGACGGGTATTTCCATGTCACGGCACTGCCGGTTTCGACTTGGGTCCACGAAACCTTGCTGTTCCGCCCCTGACAAAGTGCGCGCTTGGTGACGAAATTATAGATTCCGCCTTTCCCTTCCGCGTCGCCGGGGTACCAGTTTTGCACGGTCGAATATTTGATCTCGGCATCGTCCAGCGCAACGAGCTCGACGACGGCGGCGTGGAGCTGGTTCTCGTCGCGCATCGGCGCGGTGCAGCCCTCGAGGTAGCTGACGTAGCTACCCTTGTCGGCGACGATCAGCGTGCGTTCGAACTGACCGGTGTTTTCGGCGTTGATGCGGAAGTAGGTGGACAGCTCCATCGGGCAGCGGACGCCCTCGGGAATGTAGACGAAAGTGCCGTCGGAGAAGACCGCGCAGTTGAGCGTGGCGAAATAATTGTCGTGCATTGGCACGATTTTGCCGAGCCATTTGCGCACCAAGTCGGGGTATTCGCGGATTGCCTCGGAAATCGAGCGGAAGATGACGCCAGCGCGTTCGAGTTCGGCGCGGAAGGTGGTCGCGACGCTGACACTGTCGAACACCGCATCGACCGCAACCCGCCGTGCGCCCTCGACGCCCGCAAGCACCTTCTGCTCCTCGATCGGGATGCCGAGCTTTGCATAGACGCGCAGGATTTCGGGATCGACTTCGTCGAGGCTGCCGAGCTTGGGCTTCGGCTTGGGCGCCGCGTAATAATAGGCGTCCTGATAATCGATCGGCGCGATGTCAAGCTTGGCCCAGTCGGGAGCCTCCATCGTCTGCCACATGCGGAACGCCTTCAGCCGCCAGTCGAGCATCCACTGTGGCTCGTTCTTCTTGCCGGAAATGAATCGGACGGTGTCCTCGGTCAGCCCCTTGGGCGCGAAGTCGGTTTCGATGTCCGACGACCAGCCGTGTTCGTAATCCGCGACCTGCTCGGCGGCGGCAAAAGCTTCGGCATTCTTCATCGTCATAATGCTGTTGCCAATTGCGAAAGAGGGACCGCCGCCAGCGCACCGCGGACGGCGCCGTTGACGACGTTCCAGTGCGGTTTGACTGCGCAATGATGATCAAGCGCGCATTCGTCGCGGGAGTCGTCGACGCAGGTGGTCATCGCAATGGGCCCTTCGACGGCTTCGATGATGTCGGCAAGGCTGATGCACGAAGCGGGACGAGTGAGCTTAAACCCGCCGCCGGCACCGCGCAGCGAGGAAAGCAGCCCCGCCTGCGCCAGTTTCTGCATCAGTTTTTGCGCCGTGGGCAGGGGAACGTGCGTTTCCCCGGCCAGCAACGTCGCCGACAACCGCGCACCGCAGCCATGACGCGCCGCCGCGCTCATCATCACGACGGCATAATCGGCAAGGCTGGACAAACGCATGAGTCTTTAATCGGACTAATATGGTCGGATTACAAGGGTCATCATGTTTTGGTGACGAGTGGCGACAGTCCCTTAAACTCGGTACGCTTAAGCGTCAGCGTCGCCAGCGTGGGTAGGCCTTCGGTAATCGCCTTGGGTGTGACGCCCGTGAAATGCTTGATTTCGCGAATGAAATGCGACTGATCATAAAACCCGTGCTCAATGAGCTCCTCGGCACCCGCTTCATGCTTGGCGAGACTGATCGCCGCCTTTAACGCCCGGTATTTGCGCGCGAGGAGTTTGGGTGGTGACCCGTAAATTGCCTTGCAATTGCGCGCGACTTGGCGGCGCGACAGGCCGGTTGCCGCAACGAGGCAATCGACATTGGGGGAATGCGACTCGGCCAGCCAGTCATCCACAATCCGTGCGAAGTCGAATGCGGCGCTGTGGC
>JAYUYR010000093.1:0-2659 GCA_043752405.1 Sphingomonas sp.
CAGAACGCCGCCGCTGTTACTGCGGGACAACCACTGCCTTTTCCGAATGCGGCCGGCTATCGTGCGGTGCTACCGTTCAACAACGATCGCGCAACATTCCTGAACACGACGTGCGGCGGGGTAACGCCAGGCACATTTGCAGCAGTGGGGTCGAATGTCATCGTGGGCACCGTTCCAAACTATTTCGTCACTCGCTGCGGACAGCGCACGTTTAAATACTTCACCTACCGGGTCGCTGCCGATTATCAGATCACGCCCGACAGCCTGATCTACGCCAGCTACTCGACCGGGGTTAAATCGGGCGGTTTCGGCTCGCCGTTCACGACCACTACGCAGCCGACGGGTGAATTCGGCACTTTCGGAGCTGAGCGTGTTCGGGCTATCGAAATCGGCACGAAGAACAGCTTTTTCGATCGCCGCCTCCAGCTGAACGCGGCGATATTTTATAATCGTTACAAGGATAACCAGGTCCAGGGGACGCAGTTCGTTGTCACCGGTCCGAACACCGGTGTCGGCATTGCGACGGTCGCCAACTCCGGCGACACCGAAGCACCGGGTGCTGAGTTTTCATTCATCGCAAAGCCGATGTCGCGGCTGACGCTACGTGGGTCGGTTACGTATCTCCGCGCGCGCAACACCGTGGCACCGCTTGGAATTTTCAGCAGCGGCCTGTGCACGATTTCGACCGGTTCGGGGCCATGTGTAACCAACCCGGTCGAAAGCCGTGCGGGTCTGGGCAGCGGGTTCTTCCCGAATCCATTCACCAATCCCGAACTATTTGTCCCGATCAAGAACTCTGCAGGCGTCATCACCGGTTATGATTCGCTGTTCTTTGGCAAGAAGACACGCGTGCAGAACGCGCCCGACTGGACCGGATCGTTCGGCGCGTCGTACGACATTGAGCTCGGCGGGGGCACCACGGTGACGCCGGAATTCGACATGCTGTACAGCGGCGACTATATTCTCAGCGCCACGGCACCAAACGTCATTCAAACGGCGTATGCGAAGATTGATGCGCGGATCACGCTGCGCACCGATGACGGCCTGTCGCTGCAGGCGTTCGTGCAGAATCTAACCGACAAAGCGACGCTTGGACGCATCACCACCGGCACGCTGTCTGCGCAGGGCACCTATTCTGATCCTCGGACCTACGGCATACGGCTAGGTTATAAGTTCTGATCGGCCGATTACGCGGCTGGGGATTGTCCATGCCGTCGCGGGCCATTTTACTCAAGGAATGCACGATGACGTACGACGGCCTGCCATTTGCGCTTCCGGAGCGCCCTAAAGTCACGCGTATCCGACAGCGCGACACGGCCGAGCTCCAGGTGTCCTCGGGCGTTCGGACACAGCCGATGGCGGGGTTTGAGGACAACTTCACTGACATCGTCGATTACATCGTACGCATCACCGAACAGATTTGGGCGGAGCGTGCGGTCGGTCGCATCTATGACACTTACGACGCGAGCTGTACGGTCTATACGACCAACGGCGTCGTACGTTCGGTCGAAGAAGTCATCGCATCCACGACGATGGGTATTAATAGTGGCCCCGATGGCGAATCGCATCACTTAAACGTCGCGTGGTGTGGTGACGAGACCCAGGGCTTCTACACGTCACACCTTGGCTTTGCGCGCTCGACCAACATCGGCGCGTCACCCTATGGCCCAGCAACCGGGCGTCGCCTCGGGCGCTTTTTCATAGCCGACTGCGTGAGCCGCGATAACCGCATTCACACCGAATGGCTGGTGCGCGACAATGGCGCAGCGGTACGGCAGATGGGTTTTGACCTGCACGAAACTGCGCGGCGGCTGGCTGAAGTCGAACAATTCGAAACATCGGTCGTGTCTGTCCCGACGCGGCTGCAGGGGCAGGTGCCACGCAAGGCCTATGAGGGTCCAACAAACACTGTCGAGGGCTGGGTTGCCAATCATTTCAGCCGGATATGGAACGCGCGTCGCTTCGACTATATCCCTGATGCCTACGCGCCCGATGTGATTGCGCATTGGGCCGGAGGGCGCGTTGCATCGGGTCAGCGCAACCTAGGATCGCTGATCATCGGGCTGCTGGCAAGCTTGCCCGACGCTACACTGCGCGTCGAAAACGTCTGCTGGTCAGAAGAAACCGACGGCGTCATCGTCGCGGTCCGATGGATGCTCGAGGGCACGACCCGTCCTGGCGGATTACTGGGCGATGCACCTGCGGGACAGCCGGTTTCGGTTATGGGCATGACCCATCTGCGCTTTGCAGGATCCGTCGTGGTCGAGGAATGGACGATGTTCGACGAAGTCGCAGTGCTCGCCCAAGCTTACCGCGTTTAGGCGTCTATATTCCCGCGTGTATCCGCAACGCCCTCCTGTCTGAGCCGATGAAATTCGCCACGATCGCCGAAGCCAACGACGCGGGCGAACATGAGGCGCGCGGCAGCCAGCCTCATCGACGGCAGAAGCCTCGGCACTACTTTCGCTTCAAACGACCGGTGCGTCGACCACCACGGCCGGACGCTTGGCATCGAGCGCGGCGCGGGTTGCATCGTGCGTCGCGCGCGTGACGCGCAGGAAACTATAGCTTGCCGCCGCAAAAAGGCCGGGAATAGTCGAGAGCACCGTTGCAAGTGCGAGGTTGGACAGCACTTCCGGATCAACAGCGCCAGGTGTCG
>JAYUYR010000094.1:0-6914 GCA_043752405.1 Sphingomonas sp.
GACGACATTGCGGTCGATGACTAAATCCGGCGGCTACTTACAGTTGGCAATGGCGTCTGCAACGATATGCGGCTTTGCAGATATTTCGCCCTTTACCCATTCCCTGATGAGTGCGATCCGACCGGCAGCCATCCGGATTGCCGCCATTTGCCTTGTAGCAATGTTCGCATCACCGTCCATCCGGACAAAGGCCTCGTCGCGCAGTGCGCGCTCAACGACTGACGCCCTTTCGCCGCCAAAAACAGCACGGGCGAGAGAACGGCTGGCCCAGTAATGTTCCAAAAGTCGGTCAAGATCCGCACGCCATGACAAATCGCCCTCTCGCTGTGCCAATATGCAGAGCATGGGCTGCATGCTCGCAAGCAACACATCTTCTTTGCTGGAAAAATGTTTGTAGAAAGTGGAACGAGCCACGTCTGCCCGGTCAACGATGTCGCCCACGGAAATCTCTACCCAGCGCTTTTCACTCATCAGTCCGACCATCGCCGTCAGTATCGCCCCGTTGTTCCTGACGACACGTCTGTCCTTTCGATCTTTCGGTACGTTGATTTCAGCCATTTTATATAGAATGTCCATAGTCAGACAAAATGCAATATATGTCGGAAAAAAATGATTTTGCACGTGCTAGCCGACGCTGAATAATAACCAGGAGCGCGCAGCCAATGACAAACAATGTAGCATCAAATGAACAGCAGAGAGAAAAGCTGTCTGCTAAAATCATCGCAATCGGCTTGTTGCTAATTGCGCTCCTATCGATTGCGGTGGCTTTGAACCATCCCGAGCCCGCCACGCGAAATGATACAACGGCAACCGCTCTGGCAAGCATTGCCGGTCAAAGCCGGGAGATCTTCAGCGTTCATGCTACGCTGATAGTTCTTATGCTTCTGACTGCTATCGGCATGAACGGTTTGACGCGAAAATTGAGCCACAACAGCCAGCTTGCCATGGCAGCGATGGCGGCGATGGGACTTTCCATGCTATCGATGAGCTTAGCGGCGCTGGTGAACGGATTTGCGGTCCCGATATGGGCCTCTGCTTATCCCGTCCCGCTCTCCCCTGAAAGCGATGCCGCAGCGCGTGCGATACTAATGTTTGCATCAAGCTTGAACAGGGTATTTGCCAATGCAGCGGTGCTCCTTTCCAGCTTTTCCTTGGTCTTTTTTGGTATCTCATTCGCCGCGAAGCCAGGAGCATTACGCTTGGTGGGCGGACTCGGCTGCATGATAGGATTGGGCACGCTCATTGGTCTTCTGAGTGGCGCATTCATTCTTGATTACGACGGTTTCAACTTGACCAATGCGCTATTCTACATCTGGATCGCGGCTTTTGCAGGCTATATCGTGTTCGCCAATCAGGAATCCACCAACCACTGACATTACCCCCACCCTTGACCCCGACTCCCCACTCTGCGATTCTGCGAACGAAACGCGCACACCATGGCGCGCAGGGGTCCAGCCGATGGCAAGTCGTGCAAAGAACAAGCAGATGCCGGAGTGGCGCGATGCCGTGAAGCGCGGTGCGGTGCGCAGTGGTGCGCTGGCCGGATCGATTGCGCTGGTCATCGCCGCGCTGCTGACGACACTGGCGCTGGTCAGTTACCGCCCGAGCGACCCTGCGATGAACACGGCGGCGGGCGGCCCTGCGAACAACTGGATCGGGCCGCCGGGCGCGTGGACGTCTGACATCCTGCTGTGGCTGGCCGGTCCGGCGATCGTCCTGCTGGTCCCTATTGCGCTTGTTACGGCGGTGCGCCTGTGGCGCGATGTGCCGGTCAGCGGCTGGCGGCGGCGGTTGGTCTGGGCGAGCATCGGCATTTCGCTCATCGGCATTGGCCTTTCGCTGTTCCGCGGCGATGCGGTGTTCGGGCTTCCGGCGGGCCTGGGCGGGGTCATCGGTCTCGCGGGCGCAGGCGCGCTAAAATGGGGGCTGGCGTTCATTCCCGACGCGCAAATTCAAAGCATAGCCAGTTTCATCCTCTTGGCGCTCATGGCTATCACCGGTGTCGTCATCTGGGCGCGCAGCCTTGATCTGGACGCGGCCGAACGCGCGTTCCTCTTTCGCCGCCGCGACCCCGATGCCCCCGAACGCGCCGCCAAGCCCGCGCGCATCGCTGCTCCCGCCCCCCGCGCTGCCACGCCGTCCGAACCCCGCCCGCGCCCGATCATTGCCGACCGCAACGCGTCGCCTTCGACGGCAAAGGGCAAGGAGCGCCAGACCAGCCTTGCGCTGAAGGATCGCTATGTCCTGCCCTCGCTCGACCTGCTGACCCCCGCGCCGCCCAGCCAGGGACCGGCCATCGACAAGGCCGGCCTGGAACGCAACGCCCGCCTCCTCGAATCGGTCCTCGACGATTTCAAGGTTAAGGGGACCATCACCGAAGTCCGCCCCGGCCCCGTCGTCACCATGTACGAACTAGAACCCGAAGCCGGGATCAAGGCCAGCCGCGTCATCCAGCTTGCCGACGACATCGCGCGCAACATGTCCGCGCTTTCCGCCCGCGTCGCGACCATCCCGGGCCGCAGCGTCATCGGCATCGAACTCCCCAATGCGCGGCGTGAATCGGTCGTCCTGCACGAACTCATCGCCTCGGCTGCGTTCGAGGATGGCGCAGGCTCGCTCCCGATCATCCTGGGAAAGAATATCGCGGGTGATCCCGTCATCGCCGATCTCGCCCCCATGCCGCATCTCCTCGTCGCGGGCACCACGGGGTCGGGCAAGTCGGTCGGCCTCAACGCGATGATCGTCTCGTTGCTTTATCGACTCACGCCCGATCAATGCCGCATGATCATGATCGATCCCAAGATGCTCGAACTGTCGAGCTACGAAGACATTCCCCACCTCCTTGCGCCCGTCGTCACCGAGCCCGCAAAGGCCATCCGCGCGCTCAAATGGGCCGTCGAGCAGATGGAGGAGCGTTATCGCATGATGGCCTCGGTCGGTGTCCGCGGCCTTGGCAGTTTCAACGAAAAGGTGCGCCAATCCAAGGCGAAGGGCGCAAAGCTCGGGCGGCGCGTCCAGATCGGCTACGACGCCGAAACCGGGCAGCCGCTCTATGAGGAAGAAACACTCGACTTTGAAGTCCTGCCGCAGATCGTCGTCATCGTCGATGAGCTCGCCGACCTGATGATGACCGCGGGCAAGGAAGTCGAATTCCTCATCCAGCGCCTCGCCCAGAAAGCACGCGCAGCCGGCATCCACCTCATCATGGCAACCCAGCGCCCCAGCGTCGACGTCATCACCGGCGTCATCAAGGCGAACCTGCCCACCCGCATCAGTTTCCAAGTCACGAGCAAGATCGACAGCCGCACCATCCTTGGCGAACAGGGCGCCGAACAACTGCTCGGCAAGGGCGACATGCTCTACATGCCCGGCGGCAAACAGATCGTCCGCGTCCACGGCCCCTTCGTCAGCGACGAGGAAGTCAAAGCCGTCGCCGACCACTGGCGCGGGCAGGGCACACCCGATTACAACCAGTCGGTCACCGAAGAGCCCGAAGACGGCGGCTACACCATGGACGGCGCGCCCACCGGCGAAGACAGCGCCGAAGACCAGATGTACCGAAAGGCGCGGCAACTGGTTGCGGAGTCACAGAAGGCGTCGACCTCGTGGCTCCAGCGCCAGTTGCGCGTGGGGTATAACTCGGCGGCGCGCCTGATCGAGCGGATGGAAGCCGACGGGGTCGTGTCGCGTCCCGATCATGTCGGACGGCGTGACGTGCTGATGGATACCGACGGGCGAGCGATTTGATGACGTTGATGCCCCATGCAAAGTCGCTCGTCATCGCAGGCGCTTGGCTATTTGTATTTGGATTGCTCCAGGGCGTCGCCGTGCCGATGTTCGCCAATCCGCGCATGGCATTGTCCGCCCATCTGACTGCCGTCCAAAGCGGCACAGCGCTGATGGTATTGGGGGCAGTGTGGTCCATCGCAGTTTGGCCCGAAAAGCTTGAGAAATTATCGTTCTGGACGACCTACATCGGAACCTACGGCCTCTGGCTCGGTCTGACGGCGGCCGCGGCGACGGGCGCCAGCGAGGCCCTGCCAATCGCCGGACAGGGCTATAGTGCAAGTCAACAGATCGAAAACGCCGTCTCGGCACTCGTTATGCTCTCCGGCGGCTTGATGGTCGTCGGCTGGGTGCTGTTTGCGATTGCCGTAACCCGGTCGCGAAAATAACCGCACTCGTTCTACCGCGCCTTCCACTTCCGCTGCGTCTTGCCGAACCGGTCCTTGCGCGTCCCCGGTTTGCCCTCGTTGCTCCGCCCCATGATCGGCGCTGCCGATACCGCCACGCCCGGCAACCCCAGCTCCTCGGCCTCGAGTGACCGGATCTCGTCACGCAGCCGCCCGGCTTCTTCGAATTCCAGGTCGCCCGCTGCCTTGCGCATCCGCTTTTCGAGATCTTCGATGTATCCGCGCAGGTTATGGCCGACCATGTGCGGGCGATCCTCATCGATCGGCACCGTCACCTGATCGCGGCTCGACAGATGCGACAGCACATCGGAGATATTGCGCTTGATGGTCAGCGGGGTGATGCCGTTGGCGGCATTGAATTCAAGCTGTTTCTCGCGCCGCCTATCCGTCTCGCGCATCGCACGTTCCATGCTGCCGGTGACACGGTCGGCATATAGGATCACGCGCCCGTCAACGTTGCGGGCGGCGCGGCCAATGGTCTGGATCAGCGAGGTTTCGCTGCGCAGGAACCCTTCCTTGTCGGCATCCAAAATCGCGACCAGCCCACATTCGGGAATGTCGAGCCCCTCGCGCAACAGGTTGATGCCGATCAGCACATCGTAAACGCCCAGCCGCAGGTCGCGGATCAACTCGATGCGTTCGAGCGTCTCGACGTCCGAATGCATATATCGCACCTTGATCCCCGCTTCGTGGAGATATTCGGTCAGGTCTTCAGCCATGCGCTTGGTCAGTGTCGTGACCAAAGTGCGATAGCCCTGCGCCGTTACCTTGCGGATTTCGTTGATGACGTCGTCGACCTGATCCTCGACCGGCTTAATTTCCACGGGAGGATCAATAAGCCCGGTGGGCCGGATGACCTGTTCGGCAAAGACCCCGCCGGTCTGCTCCATTTCCCAAGGACCGGGCGTCGCCGAGACGCACACCGTCTGTGGCCGCATCGCGTCCCATTCATTGAACCGCAACGGGCGGTTGTCGATCGCGCTCGGCAACCGAAAACCATACTCGGCGAGCGTCAGTTTGCGCCGGTGGTCGCCACGCGACATGCCGTTGACCTGGCCGATCGTGACATGGCTTTCATCGACGAACAGCAGCGCGTTTTCGGGGAGATATTCGAACAATGTCGGCGGCGGCTCGCCGGGCAGGCGTCCGGTGAGGAAGCGGCTGTAATTCTCGATACCCGCACAGGAGCCGGTGGCAGCGATCATCTCGAGATCGAAATTCGTCCGCTGCTCCAGCCGCTGTGCTTCGAGCAATTTGCCTTCGCCGACAAGTTCCTTCAGCCGCTCGGACAGTTCGAATTTTATCGCTTCCATTGCCTGCTTCATTGTCGGGCCGGGCGTCACATAATGCGAGTTGGCGAATACCCGGACATAATCGAGGCTCGCCGCTTTCTTTCCCGTCAGCGGATCGAACTCGACGATGCTTTCGATCTCGTCACCGAAAAACGAAATCCGCCACGCGCTGTCTTCATAATGCGACGGAAAAATCTCCAGATTGCCACCACGCACACGAAAATTGCCACGCTGGAACGCCGCGTCGTTGCGCTTGTATTGCAGCGCGACAAGTTTGCGGATGATTTCGGACTGGTCCGCGCCCGCACCCTTTTTCAAATCGAAAATCATCGCCGAATAGGTTTCGACCGATCCGATGCCGTAAAGGCACGACACCGATGCGACGATGATCACATCATCGCGCTCAAGCAACGATCGCGTCGCCGAATGCCGCATCCGGTCGATTGATTCGTTAGTCGAGCTTTCCTTCTCGATATAGGTATCCGACCGCGCGACATAGGCTTCGGGCTGGTAATAGTCGTAGTAACTGACGAAATATTCGACCGCATTGTCGGGGAAAAAGCTCTTCATTTCGCCGTAAAGCTGCGCCGCCAAAATCTTGTTGGGCGCCAGGATCAGCGCAGGCCGCTGCAATTCCTCGATCACCCGCGCCATCGTGAAGGTCTTGCCCGACCCCGTTACGCCCAGCAGCACCTGATTGCGCTCGCCGGTCAGGGCAGTCTCAACCAGCTCCTTAATGGCAGTCGGCTGATCCCCCGCCGCTTCATAGTCTGACACGACCTTGAACCGCTTGCCCCCTTCCAGCTTGGCGGGCCGCGCAGGCCGGTGCGGCACAAAGCTCTGATCGGTTTCAGGCTCGGCGAGCGATGTACGAATCTGAATGGACATATGGGGAACGATAAGGATTCCGTTGGCGGGTTACAACCGCCTGATTATTGGAAAGGTTGCACTTCGGCATACAGGAAAGCGCCGTTGCCAGCTTACCCGCCTTGTCGCCCGTCCGCATATATTCCATATCGACGCGCACAGGGGGAATGCATTGCAGGATCGTCGTGAAATTCGGTCGCACCCGCGATCCGCGGCATCGCGGCGTTTCTGGTCGTTGCCTATCACCTGCAATTCGACAACGATCTGCTCGGCGTTGAGACCGCGACGACTTTTTTTAAGCGATCCTATTTGTTTGTCGACCTGTTTTTCATCCTGAGCGGGTTCATCATCAGCTACGTGAACCAGGCGGACCGGCGCGACCCGCTCACTCGGGACGCCATCGTCCGGTTCATGAAGAAACGGGTGATCAGGCTTTATCCGCTGGTGCTTTTCTGTCTGGCTTATCTGTTCCTGTTCCGCGCTGCGATCAGCCTTGTCTACCTTGCGCTGGCGCAACGCCCGCCGTTCGACTGGACGCCCGCAAGTCTCATTGTCCTGATGG
>JAYUYR010000095.1:0-2637 GCA_043752405.1 Sphingomonas sp.
CCGTCGTTGATGTCATCCTCGACCTTGGCAACGAAATTGCCCAGAATTTCGTCGATCTTGACCTTCGACAATTCGGCAACAATCTCTGGCCGTACCTGATCGAGCGGGCGACCGGCAATCGCAGCGATCGCGTCAACGCGGACGATGTGATACCCAAGGCCCGACCGGGTCAGCGCGGCGTAACTGTTTTTTGGCGCGGCAAAGGCGGCTTCGGCAACGCGCGGACCGGTCAGTTTTTCGAACGCCGCCTTGTCCGACGCGGGCACCGTCAACGCTTCGAGGCCGATTGAGATGGCGGCGGCATACATGGACATCCCACCCTTGATCTTGGCGAGGAGTGCTTCGGCATCGGCCTGTTTCTGGATAATGATCTGCGTCAGGCTGCGCGTCTCGCGACCGGCATATTTCGCAGCAGCGCTTTTGTAGGCAGCGGCGATTTCAGCTTCGGACGGCTTGACCGTGCCCTCAAATCGCAAGCGGTCGAACAGCGCGTATTTGACGACCCGGCGTTCGGGCACCGTGTAGCGTGCGATGTTGCGCTTGTAAAAATCGGTTAGCTCGGCACTCGATAGCGGTGCTGCCGACGCGAACAGGGCGGTCGGCACGATCCCGATCTGCCCCTGTCGCGCTTCGAACAATAGCGCGGCATAAGGCTGGACCAGACCCGCCGGCACCTTGGCACCGCCTGCGACGGGGATCAGCAGCATCTTGGTCACCGCCTCGCGTCCGAAATCGGCGCGCAACTGGCTTTCGGAGATATTGCGCTGCTGAAGAATGCCCAGATACGTCGTGCGGTCGAACTGGCCGTTCGGGCCGTTGAACGCCGGAATGCTGGCAATCGCGCCGTCGACGAGCTTGCGGCTGGCGATCAGGTCGTTGCTGGCTGCGAATTGTTCTAGCGCCAGGCCGTTGACCATCTGTTCGATGGTGCGGTCCGCGCCGCCCTCGGCCACGAACGTTGCTATATCGAGCTCGGGCTTTGTCTGCCGCGCAGCTTCCATCTGAGTCTGCGTCCGGCGCAGCGCTTCGGCATCGCCGATTGTCGTGCCACCGACATTGGCAATCGCCCCGCCCGTCGCCTGCCCGCCGCCGAACATTGAATTGCCTTCATAAAGCGTGACGATGAACGCGACCACGACCAGCCCGAAAATAGCAAGGCCAAGCGGACTTTTGGCAAAGGTGCGGAAGAATGTAAGCATGGGTGCGGCAATCCGGCCTTGAGCAATGACTGCAGTCCCCATAGAGCGGGCATATGACCCCACGCAAGCGCGCCCCAAAGCTCATCGCCGGAAACTGGAAAATGAACGGCAACCTTGCCGCGCTCGGCGAAATCGATGCGATTGCACAAGCTGCGATGCCGCTCGCTCTCGATGTCGCGATCTGTCCGCCCTTTACACTGATTGCGCCTGCCTGTGGGCGCGGTGTCGCAATCGGCGCACAAGATTGCCATGCCAAAACCAGCGGCGCACATACCGGCGACGTCTCGGCAGATATGCTCGTCGAGGCAGGGGCGGTCTTTTGCATCGTCGGGCATAGCGAACGCCGCGCCAATAACGGCGAAACCGACGCTGACGTGCGCGCTAAAGCCGAAGCAGCCATTGCTGCGGGGATGACTGCTATCGTCTGCGTCGGCGAAACGCTGGCCGAACGCGATGCAGGCGACGCTGTTGCAGTGGTCAAGCGCCAGCTGGCCGGATCGATTCCCGGCATGCTCGACAAGACCGTGGTCGCTTATGAGCCGGTCTGGGCCATCGGCACGGGACGCACGCCTTCGGCCGAGGACGTCGCAGAAATCCATGCCGAAATCCGTGCTATCGTCGGCGACGGCGTCCGCATTCTTTACGGCGGGTCGGTCAAGGCATCGAACGCAGCCGAACTGCTGCACATTGCCAATGTCGACGGTGCGCTGGTCGGCGGCGCGAGCCTGACTGCGGCCGACTTCATCCCTATCATCACGGCGGCGGTTGCCCCCATAGCGTCAACCGTATAAAGCCGGCGCTTTCCGCAAAATACGCAAAGCCAAGTCAACCATGTTTACCTTCCTGCTCGTCGTCCAAGCCCTGATCGCCGCCAGCCTCGTCGGTGTCATTCTGATGCAGCAGTCCGAAGGCGGCGGCCTGGGCATGGGCGGCAGTCCTTCGGGCCTGATGTCTGCACGCGGAGCGGCGAATTTCCTGACCAAGGCAACGGCGATTCTTGCGGTCACGTTCGTCGGTCTTTCGATTTCGCTCGCGGTGCTTGCGACGCAAAATGCATCGCCGACGGCGATCGATACCTCGCTCGCCCGCAAGCCACTGCCGACGGCGCCTGCGCCGGTCGTGCCGTTGTCTGGCGACCCCGCCGCCCAGCCCGCGCCCGCTGCCGCCATCCCCTCAACCGAGCCGGCCGTCCCGCTTGCTGCGCCGTCGAGGCCGGTGGTCGAGCGCCGCGCCCCAGCGCCGCAGCCTGCCGCGCCCAAGCCAGCGGCCGCCACACCTCCGCCGGTCGCGGTCACCGCGCCGACCACTGCGCCCGCCGGAAACAGTAACTAAATCAACCAAACCCGATTCGCGCCCTTGCCGCGCGGGGTTGCCGGGGTCTAAGCGCATCCTCCCATGGCGCGGTTTATTTTTATCACCGGCGGCGTGGTTTCCTCGC
>JAYUYR010000096.1:0-6866 GCA_043752405.1 Sphingomonas sp.
GAGGCCGCTGACAATCAGACCGCGCACCAGTCCGGGGTCGCGGAAGCGGACTTCGGTTTTGGCAGGGTGGACGTTGACATCGACCATATCGGTCGGGACGTCGAGGAAAAGGGCGACAACGGCATGGCGGTCTCGGGCGAGCATGTCGGCATAGGCACCGCGCACGGCGCCAATCAGCAAGCGGTCCTTTACCGGACGACCGTTGACGAACAGGAACTGGTGATCGGCGACACCGCGGTTGAAGGTCGGCAGCCCTGCGACGCCGCCGAGGCAGATCGCTTCGCGATGAAAATCAACCGCGACGCTGTTGTCGGTCAAGGTGCGGTCGGTGAGCGCGGCGACGCGAGCGGGTTGGCTTTCGGCTTGCACCGACAGGGTGCGTCGTCCGTCATGTTCGACCGAGAATGACACATCGTGCCGCGCCATCGCGAGGCGCTTTACGACGTCGACGCAGGCGGCATACTCGCTGCGCGCCGAGCGGAGGAACTTGCGACGGGCGGGCACTTTTTCGAACAAGTCTTCGACGAGGACGCGGGTACCGGGCGGAAGTGCGCACGGCCCTTCGCTGACCAATATGCCGTTGTCGACGATCCGCGCCCAGCCCTCGCCGCCAGTGACGCGGCTCTCGATGGTGACGCGTGCGACGCTGGCAATCGAGGGCAAGGCCTCACCGCGAAAGCCCATCGTCGTCACCGATTCGATCCTGTCATCGGGCAGTTTCGACGTGGCGTGGCGTTCGAGCGCCAAAGCGATATCATCCCTGGTCATCCCGCACCCATCGTCGCGGACGTCGATGCTGTCGGTTCCCCCCGCTGCCAAACGCACGTCGATACGCGTCGCCCCGGCATCAATCGCGTTCTCGACGAGTTCCTTGAGAGCGGCTGCCGGACGTTCGACAACTTCACCGGCGGCAATGCGATTCACGAGATGTTCGGGCAGGCGGCGTATTGACATGTAAGGGTCACTAGCCCAATCGGCAGCATCCCGCACCCCGGCCGCTGCGGAAAACATAATCAGAGTGCGCGCGGCCCAGAAGGCACCGAGTTTCCCCCGCATGAAAAATCCGTTTTCACGTTTTTTCAAGTTCATGAGCCATGATATGGCGATCGACCTTGGCACCGCAAATACCGTTGTTTATGTTCGTGGCCGGGGGATTGTGCTCAACGAGCCGTCGGTGGTCGCCATCGAGACAATCAACGGTGTCAAGCGCGTCAAGGCCGTGGGCGACGACGCCAAGATGATGATGGGCAAGACGCCCGACAGCATCCAGGCGATCCGCCCGCTTCGTGACGGCGTCATTGCCGACATCGACGTGGCCGAGCAGATGATCAAGCACTTTATCCTGAAGGTGCATGGCGGCAAGAAGAGCGTGTTTCGCTGGCCTGAAATCGTGATTTGTGTACCCAGCGGGTCGACTTCGGTCGAGCGCCGCGCAATCCGCGATGCAGCATCGAACGCCGGCGCATCGCAGGTTTGGCTGATCGAGGAACCGATGGCCGCCGCTATTGGCGCCGACATGCCGGTGACAGAGCCAATTGGTTCAATGGTCGTCGATATCGGCGGCGGGACGACTGAAGTCGCCGTGCTGAGCCTGCGCGGGGTTGCCTATTCAACCTCGGTTCGGGTCGGCGGTGACAAGATGGACGAAGCGATCGTGTCCTACGTCCGCCGCAACCATAATCTGCTAATCGGCGAAGCCACCGCAGAACGGATCAAGAAAGAAGTTGGCATCGCCAAGCCACCCGCCGACGGCATCGGCAAGACGATTCATATCAAGGGCCGCGATCTCGTCAACGGCGTCCCCAAGGAAATCACGATCAATCAGGGTCAAATTGCCGAAGCCTTGTCCGAACCCGTTGGCACGATTGTCGAAGGGGTCCGGATCGCGCTCGAAAATACCGCGCCCGAACTGGCGGCGGATATTGTCGATCAGGGGATTGTGCTGACCGGCGGCGGGGCGTTGCTACAGGGGCTCGACGAAGTGCTGCGCGATGAAACCGGTTTGCCGGTCACGGTCGCTGACGACCCCCTCACCTGTGTCGCACTTGGCACGGGGCGCGCGCTGGAAGATCCCATCTTCCGCGGCGTGCTCCAGACCGCCTGATCGGGGTTTAGCGGTCATGGCGCCGCCGTCCCGCGCGCGCCAGGGCTTTTCGAAGCGCGCCCAATTCGGGCTGTTCACCGGCTATGTCATTGCAGTGGCCGGGATTCTGGTCGCACTTTTGCTGGTGCTGACCGCGCGGTTCGATCCGACGGGAAATGCCGCAATCCAGTCTTTGATGTCCGATCTGACAGCACCTGTCACAAAAGGCGGCCGTGCACTCGTCGGAACAGTAGCTTCGGGCTATGATGGCCTGTCAGCTTATGTCGATGCAGGATCGAAGAACCGCGCCATGGAAACCGAATTGCGCCAGCATCGCGCTGCGCTCATCGAAGCCAAGGCGACGGCGCGCGAGAATTACCGGCTGAAGCGACTGGCACGGCTGATCGATAACAATCCGGACGCCATCGTCTCAGCGCGCCTGATTGCATCGACAGGCGCGAGCGCGCGGCGCTATGCGACATTGTCCGCAGGGGGAGTGCAAGGCATTCAAAACGGACAGCCGGTGCGGACGTCTGAAGGGCTGGTCGGGCGCATTGTCGCTGCCGGACGCATCACGGCGCGGGTCTTGCTGATCACGGATGGCGGCGCTGTGGTGCCGGTGCGACGCCTGTCCGACGGGCAGCCGGCGCTGGCGACGGGTCGTGGTGACGGCGGGCTCGACATCCGCGCGCTGCAGGCGGGGACCAATCCATTCAAGGTGGGCGATGTGTTCGTGACATCGGGCGCAGGCGGCATTTATCCACCCGATATTCCGGTGGCGCTCGCCAAGGTCGAGCGGCGTGACTTAACCATCGCCCGACCGCTTGCCGATCCGTCACGCCTCGACTTTGCCATCGTGTTGCCGCCGTTCGTTGCGCCCGATCCGGTGCTGCCCCCCGCGCCCACGGCCCCCTGATATGGCGCTGCTTCCCCGCCGCGACCGATTTGCACCACCCCCGACGTCGTTCGAGCAGCAGCTGATTCCAGTCGCGTCGGTGTTGCTCGCCTCGCTGGCACCATTGCTGCCGATGATTGCAACGGCGCCGGTAGTGCCGCCGTTCGGTTTCATGATGCTGCTCGGCTGGCGATTGCTGCGTAATGACTTGTGGCCGGTGTGGGCCGCGCTACCTTTGGGCGCATTCGATGATTTGTTCAGCGGCGCCTCCATCGGCACGGCAATGGCGCTGTGGACAATGGCATTTATTGCTATCGATGCAATCGACAGGCGCTTCATATGGCGCGACCATTTTCAGGATTGGGGTATCGCGGTTATTTTCATCGCGGTTTATCTCCTGCTTGCGATGCTTATGAATAGTGCTCACGCCCCGTTATATGTGACGATGCCGCAACTCGTTTTTGCGGCATTGCTATTTCCCATCGTCGCACGGGTTGCGGGCTTGCTTGATCGATGGCGGTTCGGTCGATGAAATGGCCGCGCCTGATTTTCGACCGGAAAAGCGTGAGCGAGGCGCAGGCACAATTTGCATTCACTCGGCGAAGCTTCGTGTTGGGCGGCGCGCAGTTGTCGATTGGCGCCTTGCTGGCAACACGCATGGCCTATCTCTCGATCTTCGAGAATGAGCGCTACACGCTTCAGGCCGAAAGCAACCGAGTTAACCTGTCGCTGATCCCGCCGCGTCGGGGGTGGATTGTCGACCGCTACGGCAAGCCGCTGGCGCTGAACCGGACGGTGTTTCGCGTCGACATCGTTCCCGACCGGGTGAAGGACGTCGTGGTTACGCTCGATGCGCTGACAAAGGTCTTGCGGTTGACCCCTGACGAACGCGACCGGATCGAACGCGACGTCGCCAAGGCGGCGGGGTTCCAGCCGGTGCAGGTTGCCGAAAATCTCGACTGGGAACGCTATGCTGCGGTCAGCATCCGGGCACCCGACATGCCCGGCGTCCAGCCAGCACAGGGGTTTGCGCGCTATTATCCCGAAGGGGCCGCCGTTGGTCATCTCCTCGGGTATGTCGGCACGGCGTCGGCAAAGGATTACGAGAAAACCAAAGACCCGCTTTATGTCACACCCGGCTTTAAGATCGGCAAAGAAGCCGTCGAGCGCGTAATGGAAGATAAGCTACGCGGCGAACCCGGTGCGCGGCGCAGCGAAGTGACTGCACGCGGCAAGCTGGTGCGCGAACTGGCGACCCGACCCGACGTGACGGGTGATACACTCAAACTGACCATTGATGCCGGGCTGCAGGCCTACGCGGCGCGGCGGCTTGGCGAGAATTCGGGTGCGGTCACAATCATCGACACACTGACCGGCGGAATTCTGTGCATGGCATCGATGCCCGCCTACGATCCCAACAGCTTTTCCGACGGCGTTGGCCAGATGGAATGGAAAATGCTGTCGCAGGACGAGCGCCGCCCGCTGGTCAACAAGGCGCTGCAGTCGCTTTATCCTCCGGGATCGACCCTGAAACCAGCAGCGGCTTTGGCTTTGCTCGCGGCAGGCGTTGGCCCTGAAGAAACCGTTTTCTGTGCCGGTGGATACCGCCTCGGCAACCGTACATTCCGTTGTCTCGGGCGGCACGGCACCGTGACGATGAAACGGGCCATAGCGAAAAGCTGTAATACCTACTTCTATTCGATGGGCCGCCGCATCGGTTATGACAAAATTGCTGTCATGGCGCGCGAACTGGGGTTGGGCGCAGAATACCCGCTGCCCTTTACCACGCAAAGCTATGGCACGGTCCCCGACAGTGCCTGGAAGCTGCGTAAATATAACCAGGAATGGAGCCAGTCGGACACGCTGAACGCGACCATCGGACAAGGCTATGTGCAGACCAGCCCCTTGCAACTTGCGGTGATGGCGGCGCGGATCGCCTCTGGGCGAGCGTTGCATCCGCACTTGACGGGCGGTGCGCCCAATGCTGCCATCCTATCGTGCACGGCTGAACACCTCGCAACTGTCCGTGACGCGATGAGCGAAGTCGTTAACGGCGACGGCACAGCGGGACGTAGCCGCTTGCCCCTCGATGGCATACAAATGGGCGGCAAAACCGGCACGGCGCAGGTTCGCAAAATCCAGGACGGGCAGCGGGGACAGAGCGGCGCATGGAAGTATCGTGACCATGGCCTGTTTGTGTGTTTCGCACCCGTTGATAGTCCCCGCTACGCCGCTTCGGTCGTCATCGAGCATGGCCTTGGCGGCGCACGTGCAGCAGCGCCGGTGGCGCGCGACGTGCTGACCTATTTGTTCGATCCTGCAAAAGCGATGGAAGTCCTTATAGAAATGGAAACGAGCTGGGGCGGCGACATCAACACCCGGGCCAAGGCGCGCGCAGCCAGTTTTGCCGCAGCGCCCGAACCAGCCGTTGAAACCACCGGTGACACGTCCGAATGAGCGTCATTCCCACATCGCTTGCCAGCATCAACTGGCGGATATTGTTTCTGGTCGGAGCGCTCGGCGGGTTTGGGCTTGTCGTGCTGTACTCGGCAGCGGGTGGCAACCTGGCGCCGTGGGCATCATCCCAAGGGATAAAACTCGTTGTTTTTATGGGCCTTGCGCTCGCACTTTCGCGCATTCCCGAAAGCTTATGGAAAGCCAGTGCGTTTCCCGCTTACGCCATCATTCTCGTGATGCTGATCGCTGTCGAACTTATCGGGGCTGTCGGAGGCGGGTCGCAGCGCTGGCTTGATCTCGGTTTCATACGGCTACAGCCTTCAGAACTCATGAAGCTGGCCATCGTCCTTGCGGTCGCGCGCTTCTATGACCTCCTCCCGGCAGGCGAAATCCGGAGCTTCAATGCGCTTTGGCCTTCGCTTGTGATGATCAGCTTGCCATTCAGCCTTGTGCTCATCCAGCCCGACCTTGGTACAGCCACAATGATTGCGGCAGGTGGCATCGTTGTCGTGTTTCTTGCGGGTGTCCCCATGCGCCTCTTTATCGGTGCCGGAGCAGCTTTTGCGGCGCTGCTGCCAATCGCCTTTGCCATGATGCACGATTACCAGCGCAAACGGGTGTTGATTTTCCTTGACCCCGAGAGCGATCCGCTTGGCGCAGGCTATCACATCACCCAGTCAAAGATTGCTATCGGGTCAGGCGGTATTTTTGGCAAAGGTTATCTTAACGGCAGCCAAAGTCATCTCGATTATCTGCCTGAAGGCCACACGGATTTCGTGTTCGCAACCATGGCAGAGGAATGGGGTCTGATCGGCGGCGTTGCGATCATCATCGGGTTTATCCTCCTCACGCGATGGGGCATGCGTGTGTCGTCCCGTGCGCCGACCCGGTTCGGACGGCTGACCGCAGCGGGGCTGATCACGACGATCTTCTTTTATGTTGCGATCAATTTGATGATGGTCATGGGGCTCGCACCGGTCGTCGGCATCCCCTTGCCGCTCGTAAGTTTCGGGGGCACGGCCATGCTGACTGTCATGCTCTGTCTGGGCGTCCTGATGAGCATCGAACACGACGGCAAGAAGCGCCGCAGTGGATTTGGCTAGGTCATTGCACGAGGCGCACAGCGATGCTAACGGCTCGCTTCGCTTTGGCGCGGACGCATAGCTCAGTTGGTAGAGCAGCTGACTCTTAATCAGCGGGTCCTTGGTTCGAACCCAAGTGTGTCCACCATATTTTCAATAACTTAACTGCCTAACCTAAATTTAGCCGCTTTGGCAGCAATCACAGAGTAAGCATCGTCGTTGTATCACTGGCGTTTGCGCGCACTGCTATAAACAGTTTCGGCCGTTCGCTGACTGGCCGCTAATTTGTCGCTCAGCGCCGGAAGCGGACCTATGCTAAGCGAGAAGCCGCTGCTTTCACGAAACATGA
>JAYUYR010000097.1:0-16144 GCA_043752405.1 Sphingomonas sp.
CGCGATTCGCCTAGTAAAATTCCCCGTGGTTATGCACAGGGCAATGATGGCGCGATTGCATCTTCATCTGTTGTCAGATTCCACAGGCGAAACGCTTGAGATGATGGCCAAAGCAGCGCTCGCGCAGTTCGACGGTGTCGAGACGATGAAGCATTTCTGGCCGATGGTCCGTGGCGAGGGGCATTTGACCCGCATCCTCAATGAAATTGCCCAAAATCCGGGGCTTGTGCTGTTCACACTTGTAAATGCCGACACCCGGCAGCGACTGGAAGCTGCCTGTCGTGCGCTGGGTATTCCTGCAGTGGCACCGCTCGACCCGGTCACCGATGCGCTGTCCGATATGCTGGGCCAGACTGCCAAAGCCCGGCCCGGTCGCCAGCATGTCCTCGACGATGCTTATTTCGCGCGGGTCGAGGCAATTCAGTTCACAATCGCGCATGATGATGGGATTGCCTGGGAAAATTGGGAAGAAGCCGATATCGTTCTGGCGGGGGTTTCGCGAACATCGAAAACGCCGACGTCAATCTATCTGGCCAATCGGGGATATAAAACTGCCAATATCCCGATCGTGATTGAATCACCACCACCTGAGTCATTGTTTTCATTGAAGCATCCGCTGGTCGTCGGCTTGATAACCAGCGCGGATCGATTGATCCAGATCCGCCGAAACCGGCTGTTGTCGCTGAACCAAGCCCCTGAAACCGACTATGTCGATGCCGA
Source organism: Sphingomonas sp. (assembly GCA_043752405.1). Taxonomy (GTDB): domain Bacteria; phylum Pseudomonadota; class Alphaproteobacteria; order Sphingomonadales; family Sphingomonadaceae; genus Sphingomonas_O. The sequence continues at coordinate 721 of JAYUYR010000097.1, forward strand.
TGCGGTCGCCCGCGAAATTGCCTTTGCGCGGCGGATGTTTGCCGACAATGACTGGCCAGTGATCGACATGACGCGCCGCTCGATCGAGGAAGCAGCGGCCGCGATTATCGGCCTTGTCAACGAACGCCAGGCAGCCTGATGCTGGTGCTCGCGTCGATGAGTCCGACGCGGCGGGCGATGCTGACGGCGGCGGGCGTATCGTTCGAAACGGTTGCGCCGCGTGTTGATGAAGAAGCAGCGAAACTATCCTTTCGGGCCAATGGCTTGAGTGTCCGCGACTTGGCGGATGCCTTGGCCGAGCTGAAAGCCACGCGCGTGTCGGCGTCCCGACCGGGCGATATTGTTCTTGGCTGTGACCAGACGCTGATGCTCGATGACGGCACCATGTTCGACAAGCCGGGCAGCGAAGTTGCGGCGCAATTGCGGGCTTTAGCGGGGCGGACACACAGTCTTTACAGTGCGATTGTCGCGGTCGAAAATGGTCGGGCGATCTGGCGGCATGTCGATCGTGCGAGGATGACAATGCGCGATTTGTCCGATTCTTTCATTGCCGACTATGTCGAACGCGAGGGCAATGCCGTATCGGGCTGCGTCGGCGCTTACCGGGTCGAAGCGCTGGGCGCGCAGCTTTTCGCCAAAATCGAGGGAAGCCACTTCACGATTCTCGGTCTGCCGCTGCTCCCGCTGCTCGACTGGCTGCGTGCAAGAGGATCATTGGCGTCATGACAGCTTATGCAGAGGTTATCGGTGATCCGATCGGCCATTCGAAATCGCCGGTAATTCATTGTTTTTGGCTCAAAAAGCTCGGGATCGATAGCGATTATCGAGCCTGCCAAGTGACCCAAGAGGACTTGAGCGGCTATTTTGACCAGCGACGCGACGATCCGGCGTGGCGCGGGTGCAATGTGACGATCCCACATAAAATTGCCGTGATGGACCAAGTTGCCGATCCGGGCGATGTGCGCGGAACGATCGGTGCGATGAATACAGTGATCCGTCAGCCGGATGGCAGCCTGATCGGCACGAACACCGATGCCGCCGGTTTTTTCGCGCCGATTGCCGATTTCGACCTTGAGGGAATGCCGGTCTCTGTCGTCGGGACGGGAGGCGCGGCCCATGCCGTGCTTTTTGCACTGTCGAAAGCGAATGTCGGACCGGTGACATTGCTGGCGCGCAACCCGTTGAAGGGTGCGGCAATCCTGGCGCGGTTCGGGCTGAAAGGGCAGGTCCAGATGCTGGACAAGCCGTTGTCGCCAGTCGCGCTGCTGGTCAATGCGACGCAGCTGGGGATGGCGGGGCAAGACCCGCTTGCGCTCGACTTGTCGTCCTTACCCGATGACGCAGTGGTTTATGACATCGTCTATGCGCCGTTGCTGACGCCGTTGCTGGCCACGGCAAAAAAGCGGGGGCTGGCAACGGTCGACGGGCTTGAGATGCTGATCGGGCAGGCGGCGCTTGCGTTCGAACTGTTCTTCGGGGCCGCGCCGCCGCGCGAGCATGATGCCGAATTGCGGGCACTGCTGACATCGGGTCGGAGCCCGACGCAGGCGTCATGATTGTTGTCGGCCTGACCGGATCGATTGGCATGGGCAAGTCCGTCGTTGCTGCGATGTTTGCGGACCATGGCGTGCCGGTATTCGATGCCGATGCTGTGGTGCACGCATTGCAGGGGCCGGGCGGGCGGCTGGTCCGTGCGATTGAATCGGCATTTCCGGGAAGCACCAATGATTCCGGCGTCGACCGTGCAAGACTTGGCGCGCAGGTATTTGGCGATGCAGCGAAACTCGCGACGCTCGAAGCCATTGTTCATCCCGCTGTTGCTGAAGATCGCGCCGCATTCCTGCACGCGCACCGGGACGCGCCGATGGTCGTTTTCGACATTCCCCTCCTCCTCGAAAAAGGCCGTTCACCGCAGATCGATGCTGTCGTGGTCGTCTCCGCCCCGCCCGATATGCAGCGCGCCCGTGTCCTTGCGCGGCTCGGAATGACGTCCGAAAAATTCGATCAAATCCTCGGCTTGCAAATGCCCGACGCCGAAAAGCGAAAGCTTGCCGACCATGTCATCGACACCGGCGGGTCAATGACGGCGACACGCGACCGGGTGCGCGAAGTCATCGCTTGTCTAACGCAGCGCGAGGGTTCATCGTAACAGCTCAATGCGCGAAATCGTCTTCGATACCGAAACCACCGGCCTTGACCCCAAGCAGGGCGACCGCATCGTCGAGATCGGATGCATCGAACTCGTCAACCGCGTCGAGACTGGCAGAACCTTCCACGCCTATTTCAACCCCGGCATGGCGATGCCGAGCATTGCCGAGCAAGTCCACGGCCTCAGCGATGCGTTCCTGTCGGACAAGCCCTATTTCGATGACAGGGTCGAGGATCTGCTCGATTTTCTGGGCTATAGTCCGCTGGTCGCGCATAATGCCATGTTCGATTTCTGCTTTCTGAATGCCGAACTGGGCAATTGCGGGCGGCTGAATATCGCGATGTCGCGGATGATCGATACGCTGGCACTGTCGAAGGCGCGGCATCCGGGTGCCAAACACAGCCTCGATGCGCTGTGCACGCGTTACGGTGTCGACCGCAGCCACCGTGTCAACCACGGCGCGCTGCTCGATGCCGCACTGCTGAGCCAGGTTTATATCGAGTTGACCGGCGGGCGGCAGATCGGCCTCGATATGGGACACGCAGCGATTGTCGAACCGATGTCGAACATGTTCGATGTGCAACGCGCCAACCGGTCGCGGCAGCCGCGCGAACACTATGCGACCGAAGCCGAAATTGCGCGCCACCGCGTTTTTATTGCTGCACTGACCGACCCCTTATGGGCCACAAACGACGATTGGGCGGTTTGTATCGACGCCTGACCACGATGCGTCATATTGAAGGAGAATATATATGGACATTCGCGTTTCGGGACACCAGGTCGCCACCGGCGATGCGCTGCGAACCCATGTCTCCGACCGGCTGCAGGGTGTTGCCGACAAATATTTCGCGCGCGCAATCTCGGCGCATGTAACATTCGGTCGCGGGCCGCACGACAATGGCTTTTCATGCGATATCGTCGCGCATGTCATGCAGGGCGTCATACTGAAAGCGGCCAGTAACGCGATGGAAGCGCACCCGGCGTTCGATGGCGCAGCCGAAAAGATCGAGCGCCAGCTGCGCCGCTACATGCGCCGGCTGAAGGATCACAAAGGTGCGGTCAGTGCCGACCCTGTCGAGGCGGGCTATACCGTGTTCGAGCCGCTTGGCGACGAGATCGAAATCGAAGTGGGCGACCACCCCCTCATTGTCGCGGAAACGCGCGTCGACGTGCCCGATGCGACCGTTTCGGATGCCGTGATGATGCTCGATCTGCGCAATACCAATGCGCTGCTGTTCAAAAATAACGGGACAGGTGCGTTTAATATGGTCTATCGGCGCGGCGATGGCACGATTGGCTGGGTGGAACCCCAGCGCGCGGCCTGAGCCATTACTGGTGCGTTCGCGCCCGAACCCGGAAACAACATGAACGATTTGAACGATTTTCTCCGCCCCGACGCGGTTGTGGCCGCCCTTGTCGCGCCGACTAAAAAGACGCTGTTTCAGCAATTGGGGGCGATGGCCGAGCGGGTCCACGGCGTCGATTCGGCGCTGGTCGTCGAGCGGTTGACTGAGCGCGAACGGCTGGGTTCGACCGGATTTGGCGGCGGGATTGCGATTCCGCACGGCAAGATCGACGGGCTCGACCATGTTGTCGGGCTGTTTGCGCGATTGGCCCAGCCGGTCGATTTCACATCGATTGATGATGAACCGGTCGATCTGGTTTTCATGTTGCTGTCGCCGACCGACGCGGGCGCCGCGCATTTGAAGGCACTGGCGCAAGTCAGCCGCGCGCTGCGCGATCGTGCTTTTGTGGCCAAATTGCGGGGCGCGGCAAGTGACGATGCGCTGGTTGCGCTGTTCAACAGCGGAGAGGCGCGTGACGCGGCCTGACGCAAAAAGTGATACGGGTGACGGTGCCTTTGCACATCACCGCGCGCTCGAATCGCTTTACCGGTCCGCCCCGATCAACCGCGCTTTTCCGTCCGAACTTGAAATTGTCAAAGACGGGTTTGCGCGCATCCGGTTCGATGTTGGCGCCGACCATTTCCACGCCGCAGGTGCGCTGCATGGCACGGCATATTTCAAGATGCTCGACGATGCGGCATTTTATGCGGTCAATTCGCTGGTGACCAATCGCTTTGTCCTGACGACGGCGTTCAACCTGTTGTTCACCAAGCCGATCAAGGCGGGGCCGGTGATTGCCGAGGGGCGCTGGATCAGCGGGCGCAAGCGCGTGTTCGTTGGCGATGCCCGGCTGATCGACCAATATGGCGAGGAAGCCGCGCGCGGCACCGGCACGTTCATGCGCTCGCAGATCGCGCTGTCGTCGCTTGCGGGTTACGCCCGTCCGTGACACCGCGCCTGACCAGCGGGGTGCTGGTGAGCGCACTGATCCGCCGCGTCGGCGCCGAGGGCGGTAATGCAGCCGTGCTGGCCAAGGGAGACGCAACGGCAGGCGCTATCCTGTTGATCTGTATGGAAAAAGGCGTCGTGCAGTCGGTGCGCGAGCGTGTTCTCGACGCGGCGGGCGCTTATGTGTGGACAGCCGTTGGCCCGCCTGAACCCGACCAGTTGTCGGCCTATCTCGAACGACGTCGTACCCGCGATTCGGACTTGTGGTTGGTCGAACTGGACATCGCGAACGCAGAACGTTTCGCCGCTGAAATGGGTTAACGAAGTTGACATTATGCACCCGCGGTCAGAATGCGGCGAAATTGAGACGAGCGTAGTCGCAACGTTGCCCGGCGTATGGGGGTTGCGGACGCCAGTCGGAAGAATGACCGGGGCATGTTTTTCGTTTTTTGCCCGGCTTTTGGTTGTTCGGCCGCACGATAGTAGATTGAATGTCCACATTGTTTCGTACCGCAAGCTTTGCGGCAACTTCTTTTTGCGCGCTCGCCGCGATGGGGGCTTTCCCCTCGACGCAGGCCATTGGCGCACCATTTGTGCCCCCTATGGTGAGCGAACCGCTCCCAGCGGAACCCGTTATGGAATCAGACGCGAGCGTCGGCATTGCGACCGACAATGATCTCGACAAGGTTCCGGTCATCAATTTCCCCAAACGTATGCCGGCGGCGTCACTGGCCGCACTGGTTTCGGCGCACGCGACGGCTTCGGTCGGTGACCGCGAGGCCGACTGCCTCGCCAAGGCCGTCTATTTCGAATCGAAGGGCGAACCGCTCGATGGTCAGCTCGCGGTCGCCGAAGTCATCATGAACCGTGCCAAATCGGGACGGTTTGCAGGCACTTTGTGCGGCGTCGTCAAGCAACCCAGCCAATTCTCGTTCGTGCGCGGCGGCGGATTTCCGCCGGTCGTGAACCAGGCGATGTGGCGGCAAGCCGTTGGCGTCGCGCAAGTCGCGATGAATGGCTTGTGGGAAAGTTCGGCATCGAACGCGCTATATTTCCACGCCAAACGCGTGTCGCCCAACTGGGGTAAAAAGCGTGTTGCGGCGGTTGGCAATCATATTTTCTATCGCTGATCTTCCGTTCGTTCGCTAATTGTTCTATCAATAGCGGATGCTTGACGGTGCCTTTTCGACTTCCGGCCTGACCGCGCATGTCGTGCGCGGCGTGGCGCGGCTGTTGCTACGGCACGAGTGTCTGACGGTGGGCGAAGTCGCGCTGGGCAATGGGCGACGTGCCGATTTGATGGGACTTTGTCCAAAAGGGCTTGTGACGATCGTCGAAGTCAAAGTGTCGCGCGCCGACCTGCTTGGCGATCAGAAATGGACTGATTATCTCGACTATTGCGACCGCTTTTATTGGGCAATTCCTGCGACGCTCGATGCAGAACTGCTCGTGCGCAGCGGCAGATTGCCCGATCGCGCCGGGCTGATCGTTGCCGACCGTTATGATGCGGCGATATTGCGCGAGGCGGCGTTGGTTGCCTTGTCGCCATCACGTCGGCGGGCGGAAACGTTGCGTTTTGCCCGCCGTGCGGCGCGGCGGTTGCTGGGCGATCTCGATGATGCTGTGCTTACGGCAACTTAGGGTTGGGACTAGTTCGGCCCGACCTTGGCTTTCGGCTTTGGTTTTGCCTCGTCGATGGCCTTTACAATCGCGGCGGACCGCAAATCACGTTCGGCATATTGGCGCGCCGACAAGCCCGATGACGTGTCCGCCTTAGCCGGGTTGGCGCCTGCGGCCAGCAACGTGCGCACCGTGACGATGTCGCGGTTCTGCACCGCGCGGATCAGGGGCGTTTCGCCGCTGCTGTTCGCCAGATCGACCTGTGCGCGGCGGTCGAGCAGCAGCGACAGCCCCTCAGCAAAGCCCAACTGTGCCGAGATCATCAGGGCAGTGTTGCCGCTGCCGTCGCGCATGTCGGGATTGGCGCCCTTTGACAGGAGGAACGACAACCACGTCACGTCGCGCCGTTTGACGACGATGTGCAGCGCCCCTTCGCCTGTCGCACTGTCGCGCGTGTTGATCATGACCGCGCCCGAGCCGGGCTTGTTGATCGCCGTCGTGACCTTTTCGCCATCGCGGTCGCGCACGGCTTTAAGGAAACTATAGCTTTCGGAAAACTGTGCCTGCGCAGCGACCGGTAACATGACCGCGACCAGCGCCAAACCCAGATGATAATGCCGCATTACGATCCACCCATTGTTCTGCCCACGCCTTGCGCTTGCGCCGTTAACACCGCAAGGCTGGCGCTGTCATGAACAGAATTTACTTAACTTTAGCGTTGCTGCTTTTTGCCTGTAGCGCGCCGGAGTCGCCCCCGCCGCTCGAAGGCGCACGGGTCGGCGGACCCTTCACACTGACCGACCAGAACGGGGCGACGGTGACCGAGCGCAGCCATGCCGGGCAATATCGGATCATGTACTTCGGCTACACATTCTGCCCCGATATATGCCCGACCGACGTCGCCAATCTGGCGCGCGGGCTGAAGGCATTTGCAAAGACCGATCCGGCGCGGGCGGCAAAGGTGAGATTCATCTTCGTCAGCGTCGACCCGCTGCGTGACACGCCGGCGGCACTCAAGACATTTACGGCCGCGTTCGATCCGAAAATGGTCGGCCTGACGGGTAGCCCGAAAGTCATCGAGGACGTTGCCAAGGCTTATGGCGTGGCGTTCTCGGTCCCGCCCGGGCAGTCGAAAACCGATTACCTCGTCGACCACAGCCGCGTTACCTATCTGATGGATCCCGAAAACAAGCCGGTTGCGCTGATCCCCCAGGACGGCACGGCACAGGAAATCGCGGGCGAAATCGGCAAATGGGTCAAGTGATCGACCGTTTCTGGGATACCGTCCCGTTGCGCCAGCTCGACCGGGCGCAGTGGGAAGCCTTGTGCGATGGGTGCGGCAAATGCTGCATCCACAAGCTCGAGGATGAAGAGACCGGCGATCTTTATCCGACCAATGTCGCCTGCCGCCTGCTCGACCGGCGCAGCGCGCAATGTTCGGATTACAAGCACCGCCATGCCTTTGTGCCCGATTGCATTCGGCTGACGCCGGCAAAGCTCGACGACCTCGACTGGTTGCCTCCGACATGCGCCTATCGGCTGCGTAATGAGGACAAGCCGCTGCCCGACTGGCATTATCTGAACACGGGCGACCGCGAGAGTGTCCATGCGGCGGGACAGTCGGTGCGCGGCTGGACGATTTCCGAAGTCGATGCCGGTGATCTTGAAATGCACCTGGTGGATCGTGACGATCTTTAATAATTCCGGCTCTGACCTGGTCTTTACCGGCGGAGGGCGCGCGCAACCGTTGGTCATTATCCGGCGGCGGGGGGCAAAGGGGATGCGGTTGAGCATTGACCCGCGCGATGCCAGCGTGCGCCTCAGCCTGCCCTTGCGCGCGCCGCTGCGACCGGCGCTGACCTGGGCCGCGGGCAAACGCGCGTGGATCGAGGCCGAGCTTGCCAGAATGCCGAGCGGGCAGCCGATTATTCCGGGAATGGAGTTTCTGGTTGCGGGCGACGCGGTGTGGCTCGACTGGGCAGTCGATCATCCCCGGATGCCGCGGTTAATGCCTGGCGTCCTACGTGTGGGCGGCCCCGTTGATCAGATGCCGGCGCGTGTCCTTCGCTTTCTGAAGCGCCATGCACTTGATACACTGACGCGAGAAACACGCGATCTGGCGGTCGCGCACGACATCAAAATCGTTAAGGTCGGCGTCGGTGATCCGAAATCACGCTGGGGCAGCTGCGCGTCGTCGGGCGACATCCGCTATAGCTGGCGGCTGATTCTGGCGCCCGGCCATGTCCGGCTGGCCACCGTGGCGCATGAAGTCGCGCACCGCGTCCATATGAACCACAGCCGCGAGTTTCACGCGTTGGTGGCGACGCTGTTCGGGGCCGACCCTGCGCCTGCCCGCCGCTGGCTACGCGTCAACGGCACGGCACTTCACTGGTTCGGGCGCGGAAACGACTGATCGGCGGGCGGCGGTGGCCGGGGGGGCGGTGCCGCAGGGTCCGGTGTTGGCGTTGTGGGCTTGGGTGATGTGGGCCTGACCGGGGGTGGCCCCTGTTCACGGCCCAGCACACCGTCGATCCATCTCTGGTCGAATTGCTGTGGTGCTTCGACATCGGGATTGGCGTCGGGATCGGGTGTCGGTCTTGTACCGGTTTCGGGGTCGATAGGCTCGCCGTTCTCATCGACGAACTGCCCGTCATCGGCATTGCCGAAATAGGCTTCCTCGTCGGGTTCGAGCTGCCATTCGGGCAGCGTCACGTCGGTCTGAAATTTCTCGGGCGGTCGCTTGGATACGGCAACTTTCATATATTGGGCAAAGGCCTGTGCGGGCGCCCGCCCCCCCTGAAGCCCCGGAATGGGATCGGCATCGTCCCGGCCCATCCACACCCCGGTCGTGATTCCGCTCGAAAAGCCGAGGAACCAGCCGTCCTTGTTCGAACTCGTTGTGCCCGTCTTGCCCGCGACGGGCCGGCCGATCTGTGCAGCGCGCGCTGTGCCGGTGTTGACCGCAGTCTGCAGCAGGTCGATCATCTGCGCGGCAACCGCCGGTGCAACCAGCACGTGGCTGGTGTCGGACTGGTGCTGATACAGCACTTCGCCTTTGCCCGTCGTGACTTTAGTGATGCCGTAAGGTGCCACTGCGACGCCGTTACCACCGACACTGGCAAAAGCACGGGTCATGTCGATCAGGCGGACGTCGGAGGTGCCCAGCACCATCGAGGGGTGGGTGTTGATCGGCGTCGAGATGCCGAACCGCCGCGCCATATTGGCAACGGCAAAGGTGCCGACTTCGGCGCCGAGCTTTGCCGCCACGGTGTTGACCGAATAGGCAAAGGCGGTGCGCAAACTGATTTCGCCCGAATAGCGTCGCGACGAATTGCGCGGTTTCCAGCCGTTAATGTCGACCGCTTCATCGACGACCGCATCGCCGGGGGTATGTCCCGCCTCGATCGCGGCAAGATAGACGAACAGCTTGAACGCCGACCCCGGCTGACGGACGGCCTGCGTCGCGCGATTATAAATTGAAGCGACATAATCTTTGCCGCCGACCATCGCGCGCACCGCACCGTCGCGGTCGAGCGAGACCAGTGCCCCTTGCGCTTTGCCCGGCGTATTCGCGCGGATGGCGTCGTCGGCGGCGCGCTGCATATTGAGGTCGAGCGTGGTCCAGACTTCGATGGGCTCACTGCCTTCGTCGATCATCGTGTCGAGCTGTGGCAGCGCCCAGTCGGTGAAGTAACGGACGCTGTTCTGTTTGGGTTCGGGGGCAAGCGCCACATCGGCGGGGTTCGCGGCGGCAGCTTCGGCGGCGGTGATCGCCCCTTGCTTTGCCATGACGCCAAGAACCACGCCGGCGCGACCCACGGCAGCTTTGGCATCGGCACTGGGCGAATAGTTCGACGGCGCCTTGACCAGCCCCGCAATGATCGCCGATTCGCCCAGCGACAGCGTGCTGGCAGGGTGACCGAAGAATTTACGTGCCGCCGCATCGACGCCATAGGCGCCGCCGCCGAAATAAACCCGGTTGAGATAAAGTTCGAGCACCTGATCCTTCGAGAATTTCCGTTCGATGGCGAGCGCGAGGATCATTTCACGGATCTTGCGTGTCCAGGTCCGGTCGTTGGTCAGGAAGACGTTGCGTGTCAGCTGCTGCGTGATCGTCGATCCGCCCTGAACAAACCGCCCGCGCTGATAACGCACCTGGAACGATCGAACGATGCCGATGGGATCAATCCCCAGATGGCTGCGAAACCTTCGGTCCTCAACAGCGACCATTGCGGTTTTCATGACGTCCGGAATCTGGTCGATAGCCAGCCATTCGCCATAGCTCGGGCCAATCGACACGATGACAGTGCCGTCGGCGGCATGGACGCGGATCATCTGGCCGTTGGGTGACGACTTAAGCTCAGAATAGGACGGCAAGGCCGAATAGGCGATAGCAACGGAAATCGCGACAACGATCACGCCGATCAGGCCGGTGACAAGGCCAATGCGGAAAAGCCGCCCGATCCAGCCGTAGCGTCGGGGTTGCGACGAAGAAGGTGTTCGGGCCATTCGCGGCGGCGGTTACGCGTTAACCCGTCGGCTGCCAAGCATCCTTACGCCGGATCGAAATCGAGCGACGCGCTGTTCATGCAGTAGCGCAGGCCGGTTTCGGCCGGACCGTCGGGAAAAACATGGCCCAGATGGCCGTCGCATTTGGCACAGCGCACTTCGATGCGCGTCATGCCGTGGCTGACGTCGCGATGTTCGACAACGGCGTCATTGTCGGCGGGGCGCATGAAGCTGGGCCAGCCCGACCCAGAATCGAATTTGGCATCGCTTTTGAACAGCAACGATCCACATCCCGCGCAATGATATTCGCCGGGCGCTTTGTTGTTATCGTAGATGCCGGTGAAGGCGCGTTCGGTGCCGCCCTGGCGCAAGACGTTATACTGCTCGGGTGTCAGGCGCGCCTTCCACTCGGCTTCGGAGAGATCGAGTTTTTCCATAAGCAGAAGATGGCGTCGATGCGCTGCAGCTTCAATCCCCGATGCGCGTTGCCGTTGCGAAACTTTTGGCGACGAAGGGCGCGAAGGTAAGCGCGCGGGTGGCCAGGGCGGCGCTCCACGGCGTTTCGCCGCGTTCCCACAGCCATTTGGCGATTGCCACGGGGCGGCGGGTGCGCCGGGCAAAATCGCGCTGGTAGGCGACGGCGCTAGCGGCGCCGCCTGACTGCCACGCGGCTGCTGCTGCCATGCCGCTGGCGATCGCGATACCGTTGCCTTCCCCCGCGATCGAAGGGATGACTGCGGCCTGGTCGCCAAGGCGGAAAATGCCGGAAGTGGTATCAAGGGCGCGCCAGCCATAGGGCACCGAAGCAATCGCGTCGGCATCGGGCAGCTTGTCGAGGAACGCAAGCCGTTCGCCGAGCGCCGGAATCATGCCGCCAAGCTGGTGCAGCAACGCCTCCGGCTTGCCTCCCGCTTCTGCGAGGCGCGATTTGCGCACGGCAAGGCACAGGTTCGCGCGGCCATCTTCCTGCAACAGCAAGCCGACATAGCCGCGATCAAAGAGATGCAGTTCGATGCTGCTGCTGATCAATGCGGTCAGGCGCGGATGCGGGCCGATCTTGACGCGCAGCCCCAGGGTTGAATCCGCCGTGTCGAGCTTGGGCCGCGCGAGGCCACGCAAATCATGCTTGCCGGTTGCGAGGAACAGGCTGTCGGCGACGTTCTCGTCAGCGTGCTTGACGGTGACGATCTCCAGGCCCGCGCCGGCCGACAAGGCCTGCGCGCGCAACATCGTATCGAGCCGGTGCCGCGACAGCCCGACGGCGCCCGCCGGCAACCGCGCTTCTGCACTGTGGCTTTCGGCGAAAACCCGCAACCGGTCGATCGGGTGACCGCCGGGCTCCACGCCAAGCCGCGCAAGGTTTTTCAGGGTGTGCCAGCTCATGAACCCGCCGCACAACGCATCACCGATTTCGCGCTGGCGGTCGAGGACAAGCGGTCGGGCCCCGCCCTGCGCGAGGACGATTGCAGCCGATGACCCCGCCGGGCCACCGCCGACGATCAGCGGATCTTGGCGACGCATAGTCGGAAGGGGAAAACGCGCGCGACGGTTGCGCCGCTGATCCCGGCCTCTTGCAAAATGGGCCGCCACTCGGCCGGGCGATAGCTTCGCGCGACCGACAATTGGCCGTCATGACGCACAATCGGATGCCAGCGCATCACCCGCGCGAGCAGTGGAAAGCCGCGATAGGCAAAACCGTGGCGATGCAAATCGTTGATGAACCAGCCCTTTTGCGCCGCGGTGTCCATGAAGCGCAGAAAGGCGATGAGCTGTTCGTGCGTCATGTGGTGCGCGACCAGGCTCGAGATGATGACGTCCCAATGCTGCCCGGCAAGTTCGGCATAATCGCCGGTGCGATAGACGATATTGAAATCGGACGGCGTTACCCCGGCGGCCGCCAGCGCGCTGCGTGGATTGAGATCGATGCCGACCAGTTCGACAGCCCGTCCTGACTGCGCGGCCCATTTTGCGATGGACCGCAGCATATCGCCATCGCCAAAGCCGACGTCGAGAATACGCAAGCGCCCCTCTATTGATTTGAGGAAATTGAGCGTCGGTCGCCGCGCCATTGTCAGCGTGTTGATCCGTGCCAGATCATGCACGACCGCCACATAGGTTTCCGGGTCGAGGTCGTTGGCGTCCATCAACTCTTCGGCAGTAGCGCGCGTCGCAAGCATTATTCGACCCAGCCGAACCGCAAACCCTCGGCGGCAAGCCCCGGCCCGAACGCCAGCGCGACGCCACTTTGGGGCTGTTCCGCCATCAACCGCGCCAGCACGAACATGAGCGTGGACGACGACATGTTGCCAAAGTCCTTCAACACCGCGCGCGATGCTGCCAGTGTCGCCGGTGCAAGCTCCAGCGCGGTCTCGACCGCATCGAGGATCGAGCGCCCGCCGGCGTGGACCGCCCACGCATCGACCGACCGGGGCTCGACCCCGCCGGTCAGCGCTGCACGCGTTTCGGGTACAGTTAGTGCAGCAGCAATCCGTCCGGGCACTTCACCCGACAAGTGCATGGCAAAACCGGTGTCGCTGATGTTCCAACGAATCAAGGCATCCGAATCGGCGAGCGTTGCCGCAAACGGGGCCTCCAGACCGAATCCGGCACCGTTTGCCGTGACAAGTGCTGCTGCCGCGCCATCGCCGAATTGCAGCATCGCGAGCAGCGGTTCGATGGTCAGATCATCCTGCAAGTGAAGCGTCGAAAGCTCTACCGTGACGACCAGAACGCGTGCGTCGGGTTCGGACCGGACGATATGACGCGCAGCCTTCAGCGCTGTCACGGCGGCATAGCAACCCATGAAGCCGATCAGCGTGCGTTCGACCGATCCGTCGAGGCCAAGGCGCGCGGCAATGATCTGGTCGATCCCCGGCGCGACGAATCCGGTGCAGCTCGCCACGACAAGATGCGTGGTCCCGCCGATGTCAGGCAGTTTCGCAATTGCTTCCAGTGCAAGTGCCGGGGCGGCTTCGGCGTAAAGTGCCATTCGCGCAGCTGTGCCCGGCATGCCGCTGGCGTAAAAGCCGTTGTCATCGACCGGCGACCCCCCTTCAGCGCCCGCCGGTAGCACCGACCAGCGGTGCGCGATTCCCGACCGCCCCGCCATTCGTGCGAAAACAGCGGCATCGCGGCGGTCGGTCAAGCGGGCCGCCGCCCATTCAATAAAGGCATGATGAATATCGTGGCCCGGCGTGGCTGTGCCGATGGCAACGATACGGGGACGGTGGGGCACGCGCAGCCTTTGGATTGATTACAACCAAACACCGGGAATACGGCATCGGGTCCAACGTGCATGGCGTAGTTAAGGATTCATTGAAAGACGTGATGCTATGACGAGCATCTATGCATCGTTTCCTCCTCCTGCTGATCGCGGCCGTAGCGACGCCTGTGAGTGCGCAATGCCGCCTGTGCGCGCCGGGGGCGGGTGGCGACGCCAAAGCTCCGGCGATCCCATTGCGGGTCGACGTCGATGCCGCGCTCGACCTGGGGCGCGCGGCGCAGACGCGGATCGGTGGTGGCGGCTCGATTACGATTGACCCCCAGACCGGCGCGCGCCGTGTGTCAGGTGCGCTGGCCGACCTCGGCGGCTTTTCGTTCAGGGGGACGGTACGGTTAAGCGGCGATCCTTTTGCACCGGTCGTGGTCGCGCTTCCGCGACGGATACCACTGCTGGCGCCCGATGGCAGCACGGCGGATGTGATCGACATCCGGACTGACCTTCCGTCCGGCGCGGTGCTCGATGCGCAGGGAAGCCTGACCTTTGGCTTTGGTGGTCGGCTGATCGTGACGGCCGGACAGGCGGGCGATTTCAGGGGCCGGATAGCAATCGTCGCTGACTATCGGTGAGTGATGGTTAATCGGACGCTTATTCGGCATTAATCATCCCTTACCCTGAAGGCCGCGTTTACCAATTGTCGAAGCATAATATGAACACAGGCCCGTGCATTGGATCGGCAGCGAAAGGACAAAGTCGTCCGCTTGCTCAATTGACCGCTTATTTTCGTCCGGGGGACCAACCGCTATGACTATTCGTTTCATGAAAGCCGCGCTTGTCGGCACCATCGCAACCGCTGCGTTTGCAGCAACCAGCGCGCAGGCTGCTACGGCCACGGCCACCGCCCGCGCGCAGATCCTGCAGCAGCTTACCGTTACGCGTGTTGCCGACCTTGATTATGCAACGATCGTAACTGGCGCTGTGCCATCGACCGTCATCGTCACGCCCGCCGGTGCGCGGACCTGTGGTACCGGCCTCGTTTGTACGGGCACAGCAACCGCAGCGAACTTCAGCGTTGTCGGCACCATCGGCCAGATCGCTACTGTTTCGGTTCCGGCCGCTGTCTCACTGACATCGGGCGCGAATACCATGGCGTCGACGCTTGTGTCGTCGACCGCGTTGATGACGCTGGCCGCGACGAACAATTTCACCGTCGGCGGCACATTATCAGTCGGTGCCAATCAGGCCGACGGCGCTTATGCCGGCACCTTCACGGTGACCGTCAACTACCAGTAATTCTCAACCTACTCCGCCAATTAACGGGAAAGCCCACCGGTCAATCGCCGGCGGGCTTTTTCGTATCCACCGGCCGATGGTTAGCGGAAAATCAACTTAATGGCGTCATGGTCACCGAATAGCCGGATTGGCTGTTTTGGGGACCAACCAAATGAATGCATATTCGCTGCGCTTCACCGCGCTGGCGTTCGCGACTTTTGCCGTTCCGGCAATGGCAGCGGGCGACCTGCTCGTCGCGCCAACACGTGTCGTCCTTGACGGACCGCGCGGCACCGAAGTCTTCCTCAACAATGTCGGGCAGGAAACCGCGACCTATCGTATTTCGGTGGTCCTGAAGCG
>JAYUYR010000098.1:0-16144 GCA_043752405.1 Sphingomonas sp.
CAAGGGCCGGAAGCGGCGCGCAATGTTGCCGATATCGTCCATCTGCTTTGTCTGTTGCACGGGCGCCACCCGGGCGTTGTCGATTATGCCATCACCCGCGTAACTAATACCGCCACGCGCGCATTCCTGTTCGATGCTGCCGACGCATTTTCGAACGAGCGCGCATTGCTGACGAAACTGGTCGTGGCGGTCGGGCCGTTGCCGAGTACACCGGGGCAGGCCGATACCGAAACGACTGTTCTTGCCCAGCATCATGCAATTGCCATGCTTGCCCAGTCCGAGCGCACGGGATGCGCGCTGGGGGCAGCGCTGGCATTGATCGCGGATTGGTCGGCCGTGCGTCCGGTGCTCAACATGGCGGCGCGGCGGTTGTCGCTGGAAATCGACGAAACAGCATTGCCCAGTCCGACTGTGATTGCGTCGGCCATTCGTGATGCCGGCAATACGGCGGCGGCAGACCGGGCGATGCTGTTCGGCGCACAACAGATCATTGCACAGCACCGTGGTCTTTGGGATCTGCTCGAAGCGCGTTCGGTCGCGCGGAGTGATTACTAAAGGCTTGCTCCCAAAGCAGTGCTTCGCCTAACGCAGTTGACGTTAACGTCAAAGGCTGAAGCGGCATGAAATTCAAGGGCACATCCGATTACGTCGCAACCGACGACCTGATGGTAGCGGTCAATGCCGCCGTCACCTTGCGTCGTCCGCTGCTCGTCAAAGGCGAACCCGGAACAGGCAAGACGGTGCTGGCGCATGAGATCGCCAAAGCGATGGGCGCGCCGCTGATCGAATGGCATGTCAAATCGACGACGAAGGCGCATCAGGGGCTTTACGAATATGACGCCGTGGCGCGTCTGCGTGACGGCCAGCTGGGCGACGCGCGTGTCCACGATATCTCGAATTACATCCGCAAGGGAAAGCTGTGGGAGGCGTTCACGTCGCCCGTGCTTCCCGTCCTGCTGATCGACGAGATCGACAAGGCCGACATCGAATTTCCCAACGACCTGTTGCAGGAACTCGACCGCATGTCGTTCGATGTCTACGAGACGCACCAGACCATTGCTGCCGTCGAGCGGCCGATTGTCATCATCACATCGAACAACGAGAAGGAACTACCCGACGCGTTCTTGCGCCGTTGCTTCTTTCATTACATCAAGTTTCCCGACCGCGAGACGATGCAAGCCATTGTCGACGTTCACTTTCCCGGTATCCAGAAAATCCTCGTGAACAAGGCGATGGACATATTCTATGATGTCCGCGAGGTGCCGGGGTTGAAAAAGAAGCCCTCGACGAGCGAACTGCTCGACTGGCTGAAACTGTTGTTGGCCGAGGACATGCCGCTCGACGTGCTGCAATCGCGCGATCCCACAAAGGCGATTCCGCCGCTGCACGGGGCGTTGCTTAAGAACGAACAGGATGTGATGCTGTTCGAAAAGTTGGCCTTCATGGCGCGGCGACAAGGGGCGAAGGCTTAGTCTGCGTCGGGTCGTGTGACTGGCGTCATGTTCGCGTAGGCATCGACCATCTGCATTTCGAGTGCATCGAGCATCGCGTAGCGCTGGCGGTACATGCTGCGTTTCTTGGGCGCGATGTCGGCATCGGCGCGGCGTTCACCGTGCAAAGGGAGATCAAAGAACCATTGGTCGATGGCAGTGCCACTGCGATCAAGCCAGATTTCGTCATAGTTGAGCGGCAGGGTGCGCATCACGTCGCCCCCGAAATAGGGGTGGCGGTTATGCCGCCCGCGATCTGAAATGGCATGGATTTCGGTGACCCCGACGCGCGCGCACAACATCCGGAAGATTTCGATCAACAAATCGCGGGGGCGGATTCCATGCGCGTCTTTGGTGAGCACACGGTAACGGTCGAGAATGTCAGGCAGGTTGCGGCCTTGTATTCCACCGATCAGCGCGCGCAGGCCGGACGCGGTGGGCTCGAAAGCGAAAACCAAAGTGAACAATCGCGTATTGCCGTCGAAAAGATTGATCGCCAGCACGCCTTCGCGGTGGAACCACATCGGCTTGTCGATCACCACGTGCATCGTATCGGCAATGGCAGTGAGCGGCATCAGATTGATCGACTGTGCGACAGGAAAATCAAGCGGGCGGTGCGCTTCGAGGATGGCTACATGCGCCGTAAATCGTGTCAGTCGCTCATCGACCGACCACCCCGAACAGAAATAGGGCGCACGGATGAATGCAAGAATCTCCGGGCGTTCGTCGGCCATCCGACCCAGCAAGGTGTCAATCGGCGCTGATATGATCGGATCATAGACCGCGCGATGTTTGCGCGCCGACCACCGAAACCGCAGCCGGTTGACGCGCGACGAGAGACCACTGCCCGGCGTCATCGCGTCGAGCATCGCCCGAAATCGTCGCGTGTGATGTGCCGTCATGGAACCCTCGTAAGCAACAGCGCTATTGCCTCGCAATGGTTCACTTGTCGATGATATACGCGACTTCGAAATTCCCCCAGCGCTTGCCATTGAAGTAGAGCGGGACAAAGACGTTCTTGACGGTCTTGTAGCCATTTTCGCCGAGGTTCTGGCGATAGGTCGTCAGCATGAAATCAGCGTCTGACGCGATTGCGCGCGCAGTAGCATCGTCGAGAAAATTGCATTTGTTGCGACAGTTCAAGGCGCTCCATGCTGCGTCGTCCGGGCGTTGCTGCATTGATTTCGACGAGACATGGGTCGGCAGATAGCCATTGTTGTCGCACGCCACGGCACCGATGACACCCGCGTTAGTTGCCGTCAGCTTGTCGAGGATCGGCTGGATCAGCCGGTCTGCCGTCCTGTTGAATTTATTATCGAACTGCTGCGGATTTGACCCTGCGACGGGGCGATAATTGGTGTCAAAAACGTCAGTCGACGAAATCTGGTTCGCTGAAATCGCGGCTTCGATTACTTTTTGAACTTCGGTAGTTGTGGTCAATGCGATGTCGACAAAGCGGCGGTCTTCGATTGCAAAGCCGCTATGGACAATAAGGTCGAGCATCTGGTTCGCTCCGACTTCAAGCGAACCCATGTGCGTGATGGCTCGGTCGAGCGTTTTACGATTGCCCTCTGCAGCGGCGGCAAATCCGTCGAGTTCGTCGCTGACGCGGCAAACGCTGTCGTGGATGAGACTGGTCGACCGGGCAATGTCGTCTGCCTGGCGATCAACCTGGCCGACGATATCGATCACTTCGGCTACGGTTACGTTGATTTGTGCGAAAGCGGCAGCGGCCTTGCGACTGCGCGCCATCCCGTTCTGAATTTCCGAAACAAACACTTCACCTTCGCCGGTTAGCGAGTCCATCGTAATGCCGATTTCGTCAATGGCATGGCGCGTGTCGCTGGCGAGTTTCTTCACTTCGGCGGCAACGACGGCAAATGTCCGCCCGGCGTCGCCCGCCTTTTCAGCCTCGATCGCGGCATTAAGCGCGAGCATGTTGGTTGTCCGTGCAATGCCATCGATGATCTGCGTCGTCCGGCGTACCTGGTCCATCGCCGATGAAAAGCCAGTAATCTGAGCGCCGAGGCGAGTGACCATGTCGGTAAGCTGGCTGAATTCGGCAATCGACATTGCGACGACATCGGCCCCGGCCTGTAATCGCTTGCGGGCATTGTCCGACAGTAAGCGCGCTTCGTCGGTAGCGTCGGTGACTTGTCGTTGATCGGTTTCCAGGCTCGTCATGACAGCCTGAAGCTCGGTTAATATCTTTGTCTGCGCGGCAACGCTCGCGGCGACCGATTGAACCTGTCCGGCAGCCTCAGTGCAGCCAATTGCCAACACGCCACATTGGTCGGCCGCCTGATCCATAAAGCGGGGGTCGGTCAGCGGGGCGTCTGCCGCTTCGATACGCGATTGATGCATGCGAATTGGTCCTGTCGTTTCATAGCGACGTAGGACGTTTGAATTGAAATCCCGTTAACCACCGCTCAGCTTGCCGCGAACGTAAAGCGGGGGCATAGCGCAAGGATGTTTTTCAACTTTCTCGATGAACTGCGTGCGGCGGGCATACCGGCGAGCATGAAAGAGCATCTGGTGTTACTCGAAGCGCTCGACCGCGATGTGATCGAGCGAACGCCCGAGGCGTTCTACTTCTTGGCCCGTGCGACCTATGTAAAGGACGAGGGACTGATCGACCGCTTCGATCAGGTCTTCGCCAAAGTGTTCAAGGGGATCGCCACGACGTTCGGCGAGCAGGGGGCCGAAATCCCTGCTGAATGGTTGCGCGCGGTGGCCGAAAAGTTCCTGACACCTCAAGAAATGGCTGAGATCGAAAAACTCGGTTCGTGGGACGAGATCATGAAGACGCTGCAACAGCGGCTCGCGGAACAGAAAGAGCGGCACCAGGGCGGCAACAAATGGATCGGCACGGGCGGCACGTCACCGTTCGGCAATGGCGGCTATAATCCCGAAGGTGTGCGCATCGGCGGAGAGGGCAAGCATGGCCGAGCGCTGAAAGTATGGGACAAGCGCGAGTTCAAGAACCTCGATTCGACCAAGGAGCTGGGCACGCGCAACATCAAGATCGCGCTACGCCGTCTGCGCCGCTTTGCCCGTGAAGGCGCGCTCGACGAGCTTGATATGGACGCCACGATCAACGGCACCGCGCGGCAGGGCTGGCTCGACATCCACATGCGCGCCGAGCGACACAATGCGGTCAAGCTGCTGCTGTTCCTCGATGTTGGCGGATCGATGGACCCGCACATCAAGCTGTGCGAGGAACTGTTCAGTGCGGCCACGGGCGAGTTCAAAAACCTGGAATTCTTCTACTTCCATAATTGCCCGTATGAGGGGGTGTGGAAGGACAACAAACGCCGCTTTACCGAGCGCACGCCGACATGGGACGTGCTCCACAAATATGGCCATGACTATAAGCTGATCTTCGTTGGCGACGCATCGATGAGTCCATACGAGATCAGCCACCCCGGCGGATCGGTCGAACATTTCAACGAGGAACCGGGAACGGCGTGGATGCAGCGGTTGACCACGACTTATCCTGCGGCGGCGTGGCTCAATCCAGTGCCGGAAGAGCATTGGGGATATTCGCAGTCAATTTCATTGCTCAAGAATTTAATGAACGACCGTATGTATCCACTCACGCTAGGCGGATTGGAGGAAGCGATGCGGGTGCTGACAAGGAAGAACTAAGCGTTCAGTTCTAACTGCACCTGATGCGCTTTTTGCCAAAACTTGTCGGCAAGATCGCGCCGACGCTCGCGCGCCTGATCGGTTACGGCACGCCTTGCGGCCAGTGTTTCCTCGGCAGCTCGCCGGGAGTAATAGCGGAAATCAGCTTCCATTTTTGCGACCTCTGGATCGACTCACGGTCCAAAGTTATTGGTCATTAGTTACGAAAAGGTTTGCAAACGCGCAAGCGTACCGATTCGCGGCAATTGACCCGCGTCGCGCGCCCCCATATCGCAGTGCCGCGCCCCGGTAGCTCAGCAGGACAGAGCAACGGTTTCCTAAACCGCAGGTCGGGAGTTCGAGTCTCTCCCGGGGCACCAGTTCATCGATGACTCACAAGCAAAACCCCGACATGTCGCCATGCCGGGGTTTCGCGACCCGTCGAGGGTTAGAGGATTTAGAATGTCTTGCGGATCGTCACGCCGTAGGTGCGCGGCTGATTGGGGTAGCCGCTGTAACTTGCCGGCTCGGGAAAGCCCTGTGCCACAGTCGGAAACGTAGCAATCAAAGCGTTGTCCTTGGTCAGATTGCGGACCCACGCCATGACTTCGAGCTTCGCTTCGCTGTCCTCGAACCCGAGGCTGAGATTGACATTACTCTGACCATAAGTGGCTAGATTCTCAGGCGTCGTCTCCGTCAAATACGTGTCACTGGTGTAATCATACTCGGCGCGGAAATAAGCGTTTAGTGTCTCCGTAAAGTTCTGGCTGAGCGTTGCTGACACCGAACCGCTCCATTCGGGCACACCCGCCGGTCGCCGACCCGACAGATCACGCGACGGTTTCAGGACGCCTTGCGCATTACGCGGACAGTTGACCGTGTCGTAGGCAAAGCAGGGCGCAGCCGCGAAGGAGTCATACTTGCCATCGAGGTAGGTCACGGCACCCGTCAAAGCGAGCCAAGGTGCGGGGCGATAGGCCGCATCGATTTCAAAGCCCTTTACCGATTGCTTCCCTGCATTCACCAGTGCGTAACCAAGGCCCGTGAACCCGTTCGACTGGAAGCCCTTGATCTCTTGCTTGAAGACCGCAAGATTGAAGAACCCGCCGCGGAATTTGCCCTTCAGTCCCGCTTCATACACGGTTACCTCTTCGGGTGCTGCGGATCGTCCGACGCCGTTATTGGGGGGACGGCTGTCCGATGACAGGTTGACGGCCGTGGCCTTCCAGCCGGTCGAATAGCTGACATAGGCGTTAATGATGTCAAAATCATATGCGACCCGTGCAGCGTAAGTGACTTTGCTGCCAGAAAAGATGCCACTTTCCGTTGCGTTGGGGAAATTGACCGGTCCATGGTTTGCCGTGTCACCGTAGAAAAATTGAACCGGGTTCAGGTTGAATGGATTTACGCCCGGCAGAGAGGCTGGGCATGGCGCGGTGCCAGCCCCTGGCAAACGCGCGCCCAACGCACCACCGAACAAACCGGTGGGCAAGTTCGGACTGGTGGGCACAAACCCCTTCTGGAGCAGACAGCCGACCAGTGGCGCCACCGACGGGGTTGCCAACGGAATAAAGCCGAGGCCGGGGATATTATTCAGGTCGAGCGCCGAGAACGGATCCTGTAAAATAACATTCGTGGTCACCGCTTTGCGGTCATTAAGATAGGCAAGGCCGCCGGTGAGCGTCAGCCGCTCGGTCACCTTGTAATCCGCTTGGCCGAAGATCGAATAGGACCGCTGCTTGAGTTTGTAAGCGTCGATAAGACCTTGACCGGCCTGGAAATATGTACGCCCGGGGATGATTGCGGGATTAGTTGCGTTCTGAAGCGCTTCAAGCGTCGTGACCAAGCCACCGGTAAGCGAATTCACAAATGCCCGGATGTCCTTGCCGAAACGAATATCTCGTGCGGTGTCGAGTTTTTCGTCCTGATAGAACCCACCGATCAACCAGTTGAGAGGTCCGTCGCTATCCGATGCCAGCCGGAATTCCTGCGTAAAGGTCGAAATCTCGTTGGCGGTTTTGTTGCTCGCAATATCGGCACCGGTGAAATCTATGTCCTGGTTCGACTGGTTGACCTGATTGCGATAGGCCGTGATCGAGGTGAGCTTGGCAAATCCGATGTTCCAGTCGATCTGGCCCGACAATCCCTTGCCGAGCAAACGGTTTTCCGGATTGGCATCGAACACGATGTTGCGGCTGAAGATCTGGGACGTATTCGAAATAGGTTTCCCGAGGACACCGCCGATCGCGAGTGTCGCCGGGCCGTTCCTAATGCCCGTCACGCCGCAGCACAATTCTTTGATCAGCGCGTAATCACCGATCACGCGCAGCGAAAAGTCCGCCGAAGGTTCGAACAGGATGTCGGCGCGCAGCGACCAGCGATTACGGTTGTTGGCCTCGCCCTTGGTCGTCAGGTTACGGAAATAGCCGTCGCGCGTGTTGACGCTGCCCGACAAGCGGAATGCAAGTGTTTCACCCAGCGGGCCGGTGATCGTGGCTTTGGGATTTATCAGGCCATAATTACCCAAACTGATTTCGGCCTTGCCGCCCCAGTCAAACTGGGGCTTTTTCGTGATGATGCTGATCGCGCCGGCCGACACGTTCTTGCCGAACAGGGTCGATTGTGGCCCGCGCAACACTTCAATGCGTTCAATTTCGGGAAGATCGTCAAGCGCTGCGGATGTCCGCGCACGATAGACGCCGTCGATAAACACGCCGACCGAGCTTTCGATGCCGTCGTTGCCGTTACCGTTGCCAAAGCCGCGGATCGTGAAGTTGGTCTGGCCGGTAGCGTTAAGCTGCGACACCTTGAGCGACGGCACGACCGATTGCAGGTCGATCAGGTCGCGAATCTGGGCTTTTTCAACGGTGTCGCTACCCGTCACCGAAACCGAAATCGGCACATCCTGCAATGTCTGTTCGCGCTTGGTGGCCGTAACGATAATTTCGTCGGAATCAGCGGCCGACGTTTCGGCTGCTTGCGGTGCGGTTTGTGCGAACGCCGGATGTGCGATGGAAAGTGCCAGCAACGATGTGCTGATAAGTTGAATTCTACGCATAAGTTTCTCCCCTAACATTGCCGGGCTTTGCGGCGGATAGCGCTTGTTACGCCAGTTACTGCCGTTGTGCGTCCGCTTGACGCAAGCGTCAATGAAAGAATCGGCGCAAATCCGCCAAGTTTCAAACTGATACCTATTGCGCACTGCACCAATCTCCCTTGCCGTAACGGCAACCGGCACGTGTAAACATTCTATAACAGTTTTCGGTTGCAACCGGGAGCAGGAGGTATACGCCACCTTTATGGCTGATCATCATCACTCCATCGAACCTTCGTCCGAAAAACAAAAGCTCGCTGTGCCGCAGGAAGTGCAGGACGCGGTACGCACGATATTGCGATGGGCGGGTGATGATCCGGATCGCGAGGGACTCCGCGACACCCCGGCGCGCGTCGGGCGGGCGTGGCGCGAATATTGCGAAGGCTATCTTGAAGATCCAGGCTATCATTTGTCGCGGACATTTCAGGAAGTCGGCGGCTATGACGAGCTCGTCCTGCTGAAGGACATTCCGTTCCAGTCGCATTGCGAGCATCATATGGCGCCGATCGTTGGCAAGGCATCGATTGCCTACATGCCCAAAGATCGAGTTGTCGGGATTTCAAAGCTGGCGCGGGTGCTTAATGGTTATTCGCGCCGTTTGCAGGTTCAGGAGCGCCTGACGGCCGAGGTTGCCAACTGTATCTGGGACAATCTTCAACCGCAGGGGGTCGCTGTGGTGATCGAGGCGCAGCACGGCTGCATGACCGGGCGCGGTGTGCGCACGCATGGCGTCGGCATGACGACCAGCAGGCTAATGGGATGCTTTTTGGATGATCACCGGAGCCGCAAGGAAGTCCTGGGACTGATGGGATACTAAGCAGCGCGGGCGCGGATTAATCCTGCTGTTCCGGCCGCAACGTTCTCCCGAAGACCCGCCGATAAACTAATACCGCCGCAATAATCCTGCAAGCCGTCCCTGAACCCGCACTTGCTCTGCCTTATACAATTGCGGCTGATGTGCGGCATTGGCAGGGTCGAGGCGGACGTCGCGCCCGAGGTTGCGGAAATATTTGAGCGTGGCTTCGTGATCATCGACCAGTGCCACGACAATCTCGCCGTCGCGTGCGGTTTCGGTTTTGCAGATCAGCGCGTAATCGCCGTCGAGAATCCCCGCTTCGACCATCGAATCGCCCGACACTTCGAGCGCATAATGTTCGCCCGGGCCGAGCAGCGCCGCAGGAACCGAAAGCGACGATTGCCCTTCCATCGCTTCGATCGGCAAACCGGCGGCAATGCGGCCGTGCAAGGGGAGCTCGATCACATCGTTGCTGTTGGCGGCCATCGGCAATGACGGGGCAGGAGCACCCGACCGGATCGGCACGACCTTGCCCTCGCGCTCGGGCATCCGCAGCACTTCGAGCGCGCGGGCGCGATTGGGGAGGCGGCGGATAAACTCACGCTCCTCAAGCGCCGAAATCAGGCGGTGCACCCCGGATTTCGATTTGAGATCAAGTGCTTCCTTCATTTCCTCGAACGATGGCGAAATGCCGGTCTCGCTCAGGCGATCCTGAATGAAACAGATCAATTCATGTTGCTTGCGCGTCAGCATCGTCGTGGCTCCATCTGGGAACGAATGCGAAACGTGTAGGGAACAAAAAACGGAACGTCAAGCCAGTGCGATAATCGTCACTGTGTCGCCTGCGCGCGCCGGGGGCGAACCCGCAGGGCGCACGATCAGTGCTGCGGCGGCGGCGAGTGGGACAAGCATCCCGCTGTCACCGCCAAGCGGGCTGATCGCTCCGCCAACCCATAGCGCGCGGACATAATCAGTGCGGATGCCAACAGCGGGCATGTCGGTGGCAAGCGTCGCCGCCAGCGTGGGCGGCGCAGCGTCCCGTGCACCGGACAGATGCGCGATCAGGGGCTTGAGGAACAACGCCGCCGTCACGAATGCCGACACCGGATTGCCCGGTAGGCCAAGCGCCACTGCATTGCCCAACCGCCCCGCCATCAGCGGCTTGCCCGGCCGCATCGCAATTTTCCAGAAGTCGATTTTCGCACCGGCATCGACCAGCGCGGGCTGGACAAGGTCATGGTCACCGACCGACGCTCCCGCGGTTGTGACGATGATGTCGCCATCACTGGCCTGAGCAAAGACCTCTGCGAGCGCTGCGCGGTCATCGGCGATGATCCCGAAATCGACAATCTCTACCGGAAGTGCGCCGAGCATCGCGGCCAGCATGATGCCGTTCGACGCTGGAAGCTGGTCACGCCCCGCGTCGGTGCCGGGCGGCACAAGCTCGTCGCCGGTCGAGATGATTGCCACGCGCACACGGCGGCGGACGAGCAGGGTGGCATGGCCGCCGATCGCCGCAAGGCCGATGCGCGCCGGCGTGAGGCGCTCGCCGGCCTCAATGAGGATTTGCCCGGCGGCGAAGTCCGATCCTGCGCGACGGACATGCGCGCCTTTGGTGTCGGGGCCGTCACCGCTGAGCATCAGCGCATCGCCATCGCGTGTCACTTCTTCCTGGATGACAACGCTGTCAGCGCCAGTCGACAGCGCCGCGCCGGTGAAGATGCGCGTTGCTTCATGCGCGCCGACCGTGCCGCTATAGGGTGATCCGGCAGCGGATTCGCCGACCACCTCCCACGCGCCAGGCAGATCGGCATAGCGGATGGCATAACCGTCCATCGCGGAAAGATCGCGCGCGGGCTGGGTGCGAAGCGCCGTAACCGGTTCGGCGGTCCAGCGACCCGCTGCTTGGATGAGCGGCAGTGTCTCGACATCGATCGGCCCGGCCAGGGCGATCAGGCGGGCCAGCGCTTCGTCGGGAGCGATCATTTGCGCTCGTCATCCTCTACGAACGCGCCCGAACGCCCGCCCGATTTGGCGAGGAGCCGGATATTGCCGATCACCATGCCCCGGTCGAGCGCTTTTGCCATGTCATACAGTGTGAGGAGTGCCACCGAAACTGCTGTCAACGCTTCCATTTCGACGCCGGTGGACCCAGTGGTGCGGGCAATGGCGGTTGCGCTGATATGCGTGTGGCTCAAGGCAAAATCGACCGTTACCGACGACAACGCGATCGGGTGACAGAGCGGAATCAGGTCGCTGGTCTTCTTCGCGGCCATGATACCGGCGATGCGAGCAACGGCGAGAACATCGCCTTTCTTCGTCGTGCCTTCGCCGATCGCAGCAAGCGCTTCAGACGACATGGTAATGCGCCCCTCGGCAGTCGCTTCGCGCACCGTTGCAGGCTTGTTGAACACGTCAACCATCCTCGCCGCGCCGCTTTCGTCAAGGTGCGTGAGTTTGCTCATGATCCGGTCAATAACATGCGCGTGGCCGCCTCGACATCGGTTTGCCGCATCAGGCTTTCGCCGACGAGGAAGCTGCGGACGCCGTGCGCGGCCATGCGCGCACAGTCGGCATGGACTGAAATGCCGCTTTCGCATACGAGCAGGACATCGGGTGGGACTAGTTTTGCGAGTTTCTCTGTGGTGGCAAGGTCAACCTCGAACGTCTTGAGATTACGGTTATTTATACCTATCAATTTCGATTGTAGTTTCGACGCCCGTTCAAGTTCGGCGTCGTCATGCACCTCGACCAAAACATCCATATCGAGCGTGCGGGCAGCGGCTTCAATTTCGGCCATCGTGCCATCGTTCAACGCTGCGACAATGATGAGGATCGCATCCGCCCCCATCGCGCGTGCTTCGCCAACCTGCCACGGATCGACCATGAAATCCTTGCGCAATACCGGCAGGGCACAGGCCGCGCGCGCGGCAACCAGATAATCCTCGTGCCCCTGAAAATAGGGGGCATCGGTCAGCACCGACAGACAGGCTGCCCCCCCTGCTTCATAAGCGCGGGCATGATCGGCAGGGTTGAAATCGGCGCGGATCAATCCCTTGGATGGCGATGCTTTCTTGATCTCCGCGATCAATGCGAAACCCATCGCTGCCTTGGCGCGAATTGCCGCCTCGAACCCGCGCACCGGCGACGGCGCAGGCCATTTCGCCAGCCCCTCCACCTTGCGCACGGCAACCTCACTGCGTTTTGAGGCACAAATTTCGTCGAGCTTGTTCAATTGTAGGCGATCCAGCAGTCGAGCAGCGCCTTGGCAAGCCCCTTGTCGATAGCTTCGGCGGCTTCCTCGACGCCCGCTTTCCAGTCCGTCACTTCGCCAGCGACGATGAGCGCCGCAGCGGCGTTAAACAGCACGGCATCACGATAAGCTCCCGCTTCTCCCATCAACAAGCGGCGCAGCGCGGCGGCATTAAACGCTGCATCCCCGCCGCGCAGGGCCACGAGCGGGTGACGCGATAGCCCGGCATCCTCGGGCGTCATCGCTACCGGCCTGGCACCCAGGCGCAACATGCTGCTCTCCCCAGCGATGGACAGCTCGTCGAGCGGCTCATGCCCCGCGACGAGCATGGCGTCGGCCATACCGAGCATCATCAGCGCTTCGGCATAGACAGGAAGGAAATCGGGCCGCGCGACGCCGATCAACTGGCGCGTGACGCCCGCCGGATTGCAGGCAGGCCCGGTCAGGTTGAAAATCGTCCGCCGCGCAATCGATTTGCGGATCGGGGCAAGGCGCCCAAGCGCCGGGTGGTGTTTCTGTGCGAACAGGAACGCGATGCCGAGATCGGCGAGCGTCGCTTCGGCAGCAGCACTGGCGCGGTCGAGATCGAGGCCCAGTGCTTCCAATGTATCCGCACCGCCCGCCTGGCTCGATGCCGCGCGGTTGCCATGCTTGGCGACCGGCACGCCGCAGGCTGCGACAACAAGGGCAACGGCGGTCGAGATGTTGAGGCTGTTGCTCATGTCGCCGCCGGTGCCGCATACGTCTATCGCGCCCGCCGGCGCAGTAATCGGGATCATCCGCGCGCGGATCGCCCCGATGGCGGCGGCAATTTCGATTGCGGTTTCGTCGCGCAACGACATGGCGAGGAGGAAATCGCGGGTGTCGGCGTCGTCGACCGTGCCGTCGAGCATCGCATCGAACGCCACGCGCGCCCCATCCGCCGACAGCGGCACCGATGCATCGGGCAGTCTCACACCCGTTCCCTCACTCGCATGCCCGCGAGCTGCATGAAATTGGCGAGCATCGCGTGACCATGTTCGGTTGCGATGCTTTCGGGGTGGAACTGGACGCCGTGGATGGGCAGCGTCACGTGCCGCACGCCCATCACGCTTCCGTCGGGAGCGGTCGCGTTGACGATCAGGTCGGGGGGGATGTTCTCGACGACCAGCGAGTGATAGCGCGTCGCGGTAAAGGGGGAGGGGAGTCCGGCGAACAGCCCGCTGCCGTCGTGCGACACTGCGCTCGTCTTGCCATGCATAAGCCCGCCGCGCACGACGCGCCCGCCGAAATGCTGGCCGATGGCCTGGTGGCCCAGACACACGCCCAGCAGCGGCTTTCCGGCGTCGGCACAGGCGGCAACCAGATCGAGCGAAATTCCCGCTTCCGACGGCGTTTTCGGCCCCGGCGAAATCAGATACGCTTGCGCGCCCGACGACATCGCCTGCCCGACCCCGATTGCGTCGTTGCGTACGACTTCGACTTCGGCCCCCAATTCCATCAGATAATGGACCAAGTTCCACGTAAAGCTGTCATAATTGTCGATGACGAGAATTTTGTTTGCTGGGATCACTGACCGTACCCCACTTCATTCGAGCGTGCCACGGCCTCGCGCGCCGCCGCGATCAGTGCGCCCGCTTTCGCTTCGCACTCGCGCTGCTCATAGTCGGGGTTTGAATCGGCAACGATCCCTGCGCCTGCTTGCACGTGCATCACGCCGTCTTTGACGATGGCAGTGCGCAGGACGATGCAGCTGTCCATGCTGCCGTCGGGGCTGAAATAGCCGACTCCGCCAGCATAGGCTCCGCGCGTTTCAGGTTCGAGTTCGGCGATGATCTCGCACGCGCGGACTTTGGGCGCCCCACTGACAGTGCCTGCCGGAAACCCCGCGAACAGCGCGTCGAGCGCGTCCTTGTCGGGCGAAAGTTGCCCAACGACGTTCGAGACGATGTGCATGACATGGCTGTAGAATTCGACGGTGTAACTGTCAGTGACGGTCACGCTGCCTGCTGTCGCTACGCGGCCGACATCGTTGCGGCCCAGATCGAGCAGCATCAGATGCTCGGCGCGTTCCTTGGGATCGGCCAGCAAGGAGTCGCGGTTCTCGGCATCCTCGATCATGGTTTTCCCTCGCGGACGTGTCCCGGCAATGGGTCTTATCGTGACTTCGCCGTCGCGCGCGCGGACAAGGATTTCGGGGCTTGATCCGGTCAGGGCAAATCCTGGAAGATCCAGGTGGTAGAGGAACGGCGACGGATTGATCCGCCGCAGCGCGCGATAAAGGTCGAACGCGGGCAGCGCGAAGGGCATCGTGAAACGCTGGGCCAGTACAACCTGAAAGATGTCGCCTGCCGCGATATAGTCTTTGGCGGCACCAACCATCGCAGCGTATTTTCCGGGTTCCAGAACCGGCTTCGGGTCCGCCCTCTCTCCGCTCGGCTGGGGCCGACTCGCTCTCTCCCCTGAAGGGAGCGAGGAAGAAAGTTTCGCCATCGCCGCTTCGATCCGCTCGACAGCAGGCTCGATCGCCCCGCCGGGCCACACAGGTGCCGCGAAATACAAGCGGTCGGCCAGCCTGTCGAACACCAATATCAGCGTCGGCCGCACGAACAGCATGTCGGGCAAGCCCAGCGGATTGGCCGGAGGGCGGGGCAGCTTTTCGATTAGCCCGATTGTCTCATAGCCAAAATAACCGACCAAACACGCCAGCACGCCGGGCAGCCCTTCGGGCACGTCGATCCGGCACGACGCGACCAGTGCGCGCAACGCCGTCATGCTATCCTCGGCAACGGCTAAGAAATCGTCACGGTCGGACAGCCAGTGACGGTTTATTTCGGCACGCGCCCCGTTGGCACGGTACACCAGATCGGGGGCAAGGCCGATCAGGCTATACCGCCCGCGCACTGCGCCGCCCTCAACTGATTCTAGGATAAAATCACCGCGCTCGGCCTCGAACAACTTGAGCATGGCCGACACCGGTGTTTCGGTATCGGCAATCATGCTGCGCCACACCAGCGCAGGGCGTCCCGCCGCCAGATGCGATGTGGCGAGCGCGTCGGCCTGGCGGTCCACTACCGCGCCGCGCCGCCGGTCAGCGATCGCTTGAACGCTGCAATCGCCGCGTTATTCTGGCTGACGCCAACCTGCCTTTTGATACTGTTGGCGAATTGCTGGACATATTCATCGCCAATCACGCGTGACAGTTGCTGCTGCGTCGCTGCGACGAGGGGCTGGGCCTCGCGCATGTCGCCGGGAATGACCTTGTCGAGATAGACGACGAACCACCCGGCATTCTGCGGCACGCCCAGCACTTTCGCCCGTTTTTCGGTCATCGCAAACATCAGCGCGAGCGCCGGCAGCACTTTTTCGCCGCCCTGCGCAATGTCGAGGCGACGACCTCCCGCCGGTCTGGGCGCGGGCAAGGGAACGCCTGCTGATGCCAGCGCCTGCCCGAATGCCATCCCCTTGTTCACATTGGCGGCAATCGCATCGGCGGCGCGTTTGGCGGCTTTGCTCGCGCGGTCGACTTGGGCGTCGGCCATGACCCGATTGCCGATCACGTTCAGCGGTCGTGGCGCCGCAGGGATGACACGGTCCATATGATAAAGCGCAAAGGACGTTGCACTGCCAACCGAGGCGACCTGCGGATCATCGCCCGGATCGGCCTGAAACGCATCGCGCAGCAGCGGCTGTAATTCGGGCGGCAGGGTAAAGCCCTGCATATCGGGAGCAAGGCCGCTTGCGGTGATCGCGGGCGTGGCCGTCGCCGTCAGCGCATATTTCTTTGCAACATCATCGAACGTCGCTCCGTCGTTGATGTCATCCTCGACCTTGGCAACGAAATTGCCCAGAATTTCGTCGATCTTGACCTTCGACAATTCGGCAACAATCTCTGGCCGTACCTG
>JAYUYR010000099.1:0-6840 GCA_043752405.1 Sphingomonas sp.
CGACGCGGGCACATGCACCTTTTACGGCACCGCCAATTCCAACCAGATGATGATGGAAGTCATGGGCCTCCACATGCCCGGCAGCGCTTTCGTCAATCCCGGCACCAAATTGCGCAGCGAACTGACTCGCGCCGCCGTCCACCGCCTCGCTGCCATAACGTGGCACGGCGATGACTATCGCCCCTTGAGCCACTGTGTCGATGAAAAGGCTATCGTCAACGCCTGCATCGGGCTTCTTGCAACAGGCGGTTCGACCAATCACGCCATCCACCTGCCCGCCATCGCCCGCGCCGCCGGAATCATCATCGATTGGGAAGATTTCGACCGGCTGTCGTCGGTTGTCCCCATGCTCGCGCGCGTTTATCCCAATGGTTCGGGCGATGTGAACGATTTCCATCACGCCGGCGGCATCGGCTTCATCATCCGCGAACTACTCGATGCCGGGCTCCTCCACCGCGACATCATGACAGTCGCGCGCACCGACCTGACCGACTATGGCAACGAGCCAACCCTCGTCGACGATGCCCTGATGTGGCAACCCGCCGTCACCACGTCGCGCAACGACGCGATGGTCCGCCCTGCCAGCGACCCTTTCTCGCCCGATGGCGGGATGCGCTTGCTCAACGGCAACCTCGGTCGCGCCATCATCAAGACCAGCGCGGTCGAGGCGTCGCGCTTCGTCATCGAAGCCCCTTGCGCAGTGTTCGCCGACCAGAACGACGTGCTGACCGCGTTCAAGGCGGGCGACCTCGACCGCGACGTCATCGTCGTCGTCCGTTTTCAGGGGCCGCACGCCAACGGCATGCCCGAACTGCATAAACTCACCCCTGCGCTCGGTGTCTTGCAGGACAAGGGGTATAAGGTTGCGCTCGTCACCGATGGCCGCATGTCGGGTGCCTCGGGCAAAGTCCCCGCCGCCATCCACGCCATCCCCGAAGCCGGTCTCGGCGGCCCCCTCGCGTTGCTTGAAGACGGCGATATCCTCCGCGTCGATGCGATTGAGGGCACACTCTCGACAACAGTCGACCTGTCGGCCCGCACATGCACACCCTGCCCGCCCGCGCATCTCGGCGT
Source organism: Sphingomonas sp. (assembly GCA_043752405.1). GTDB lineage: Bacteria > Pseudomonadota > Alphaproteobacteria > Sphingomonadales > Sphingomonadaceae > Sphingomonas_O. Next base: position 1,075 of record JAYUYR010000099.1, read on the forward strand.
CGGCCGTGAACTCTTTGCCTTCATGCGCCACGGGTCGGACGATGCCGAAAAGGGCGCATCGGCAATGCTCGCTGTAGCGGGATTATGATGACCCAACAAAAACCGACTTGGCTGAGGCTGTCGAAGCCCTGCCCTTCTTTCGCACCACTGCGCCCAAAGAAGAACAGCCCTTCGACAAGCTCAGGGAAAGCGGTTTTGGAGTGGACGTTGTGACCCAAATCGTCGCCGTCGACATCGGTGGCACCCACGCCCGCTTTGCGCTTGCCGAAATCGCCGATGGTCGCGTCCAATCGCTCGCCGAACCCGTCACGCTAAAGACCGCCGAATACGCCAGTTTCCAGACCGCATGGGAAGCCTTCGGCGCGAAACTTGGCAACCCCCTGCCCCCCGCCGCAGCCATAGCCTTTGCCGGGCCGGTCGGCGGCGAAGTCCTGCAACTGACGAACAGCCACTGGGCCATTCGCCCCACGCTGATCAAGGAACGGTTGCACGTCGATCGTTTCTCGCTGGTCAATGATTTCGGTGCGGTCGGCCATGCCGTTGCTCAGGCCGACCCACGCCATTTCCGCCATATTTGTGGCCCCGACACAGCGTTTCCCGATACCGGCGTCACCAGTGTCGTCGGTCCCGGCACCGGTCTCGGCGTCGCGCATGTCGTTCGGGCAAGCGGTCACTACCACGTCTGTGCGACCGAGGGCGGCCACCTAGACTTTGCGCCGCTCGACGCATTTGAAGACGGCTTGCTCGAGACTTTACGCAAACGCTATCGCCGCGTCTCGGTCGAGCGCGTTGTCTCCGGTCCCGGCTTGCGCGGCATTTACGAAGCCTTTGCACGGATCGAAGGCCGCACCGTCGATACCGACGACGACAAGGCGTTATGGACTGCCGCACTCGACGGCAGCGACAGCCTTGCCGTTGCTTCGCTCGACCGCTTTTGCATGAGCCTTGGCTCGGTCGCCGGCGATTTGGCGCTGGCGCAGGGTGCAAATGCTGTCGTCATTGCCGGCGGCCTCGGTGCGCGCATCGCCGATCACTTGCCCCAATCGGGTTTTGCCCAGCGTTTTGCTGCCAAAGGCCGGTTCGAGGCCATGATGGCCGCAATCCCCGTGAAACTCATCACGCTTGATCAACCCGGCCTTTACGGCGCAGCGGCCGCTTACGCCACGGAGCACAGCTTATGACCATCGACGACCTCATGAACACCGCTCCCGTCATTCCCGTGCTGGTGATCGATGATGCCGCGATTGCCCGCCCCCTCGCCCAAGCGCTCGTCCGCGGTGGATTGACCGTCCTCGAAGTCACGCTGCGCACGCCCGCCGCGCTCGACGTTATCGCAGAAATGGCCAAGGTCGACGGCGCGATTGTAGGGGCCGGGACGGTCCTGAACACCAACGATCTCGACGCCAGCATATCGGCGGGGGCAAAGTTCATCGTCAGCCCCGGCCTCACTGAACCGCTCGGCAAGGCCGCGATCAGCAGCGGTATCCCTTTCCTTCCCGGCACCGCCAACGCCGGCGACATCATGCGCGGCCTCGACATGGGGCTGACGCGCTTCAAATTCTTCCCCGCGACGGCATCGGGCGGCCTGCCCGCGCTCAAATCGCTCGCTGCAGTCTTTGGCCAGGTACGCTTTTGTCCGACGGGCGGCATCACCGAAGCCACTGCGCCCGAATGGCTCGCCGAAGACGCCGTCCTGTGCGTCGGCGGCAGCTGGATCGTACCCAAAGGCCCGCCTGACTTCGCAGTCATCGAAGCCCATGCTTGGGCCGCGTCAGGCTTGCGCTAGAAATACCCAAAGCGGAAACGCGGCCACGGCCATCAGCGTCCCCAGCGGGAGCCGCGTCGTCGCCGCAACCTCGCGTCCTCGCACCAGCATCGCCAACGCCGCGAGCAAGCCAATCCCGCTCGCACCGATCAGCACGGTCGGCAACGCCTGCCACCCCATCCAACAGCCGATTGCGCCCAGCAATTTGGGGTCGCCGCCGCCCATCCCCTCACGCCCGCGCACGCGTCGATATGCCCACGCAATCGCAAACAGCACCGCAAATCCCGCCACGCCGCCGATCAGTCTCGACTGAATATCCACACCAATGCCCGCGACACCAACCACCAGCCCGCTCGCCGCCAGCAGCCCCGTCAACCGGTCGGGCAACCAGAAATGTTCGGCATCCAGCGCGGCCAGCGTCAGCAATTGCCACCCGAACAACGCCCCTGCTGCGCCCGCCAGACCCGGCGCCACGATCATCGCCACCAGTCCGACCAGCGCCGCAACAACCTCGATCGCGGGGTGCCGCCAATCGATCCGCGCGCCACAGGTTCGACATTTGCCGCGTGCAATCGCCCAGCTCAGCACGGGCACCAAATCGCGCGACCTCAACGCATGCCCGCACCCGTCACAGGCCGACCGCCCGCCAAGCCCGCGACCGGCTGGCCAGCGGATCACCAGTGTCGCAATGAAACTTCCCGCGATCAGCCCTGCCATCGCGCCGCCCAGTGCCCACCAGGCGGCCAGCACCGTCACGGCAACCGTTCGTCGGGTGCGGTGCCCCAGACATGCGACGTCTGGATATATCCCGACCGGCCCAGGACGTCGAACAGGCACCAACCGCGCGCGCACTGGCTGATCCGCCCGACCACGCCCGGCTCGGCGCGCCAGACGACAATCGCCCCCGCATCGGCACTTGCCCGCATTTCACGCACATCGCCTGTCACCAGTGCGGTGCGGTTCTCGCTCAGCAAATTCGCCTGAACCCAACCCTTTGTGCCGTCGGGATCCTCGATCTTGCGCCAGTTGGGATAGGTTTCGATCACGCGCACCGGCAGGTCGGCGCGCTGATACATCCAGTTTGCGGGAAACTCGCGCCCCGGCCCGGTGCGCATCCGCGCTTTCCCGGCACTGATCGACGCCCAATATGGCGGTTTTTTCTGCGCGGACGCCACCACCGGCATCAGCAATCCCACTATCGCCACTGCGGCCACCAATACGCGCATTCACATCATCCCTTGCGACGCCCTGCCGATTGGCCAATTCAGCTGCCCGGGTCAACGGCTTCGCCTATTCTTGAAGCCTCAACGCCACTGGGTTAGCAGGCTTTGCGAAACGGGACTTAACTTATGACAGCATTTCGGCTGACAACGGCGGCACTGGCCATAGCGACAACCAGCGCGGCACAGGCGCAGCCTATCATCGTCGCTGACAGCGGCGACAATGGCTGGATGCTGGCCGCCGCATTGCTGATGCTGATTACTACGCTCCCTGGGTTAGCGCTATTCTACGGTCGCAGCCGCAGCGGCGGCACCGGCCTCGCGCTGCTCGCGTCAACAGCAATCACAACCCTGGTCTTCGCCGTCATCGGCTACAGCCTGGCCTTCAGCGACGGCACCGGCCTGATCGGCGGCGCGGCCAACGCGATGCTTGCCGACCTCGCCGACGTGCAGCCCGATATGACTATTTCGGGCACAGTTTATGCGCTTTTCGAACTCGCCGTCGCAATTTTTGCGGTCGCGATCCTCTTGGGGTCGATTTCCGGCCGCACGCGCATTGGCTGGCTCCTCGCTTTTGCCGCGCTGTGGATGCTCTTTGTGTATGTCCCGGTCGCGCATTGGGTGTGGGGCGGCGGCTGGATCGCGGTGCTGGGCGCGCTTGATTATGGCGGCGGTATCGTGGTCCAGACGACGGCGGGCGTTTCGGCGCTCGTCATCGCGTTGCTCGTCGGTCGCGACCACAATGCCGATGTCGTGGAGGATCCCCGAATGATGCTTGGCGGGGCCGGCATCCTCTTGGTTGGCTGGCTCGCGCTTATCGGGGGCAGCAGTTTTGCCGCCACCGACACTGCCGCCGAAGCCGTGATCAACGCGCAACTAGCTGCCAGCGCCGCTGTCCTGACCGGCCTGCTCATCGAACGCCTGCGCACCGGCAGCATCAGCGCGCAGGGCGCTGCGCTGTCGGCAATCGCGGGTCTGGCGGCCGTCAGTGCAGGCGCAGGCTTCATCGCGCCCGCCGGCGCCATCATCATCGGCATCATTGGGGCAACCGGTGCGGCTGCGGCCGCTTGGCTCGTCCGCGTCCTCAACCTCAGCAGTGCATCGACCGCCTTCATCGCCCACGGCGGTGGCGCTATCCCCGGCGCCATCCTTTTTCCGCTCTTCGTGCTGCCCGGTTTCGGCGGCCCCGGCTTCGACGATGGTCTGACTGTAGGCGGTCAGATAGCAACGCAAGGAATCGCAGTCCTAGCCGTCGCGCTATGGGCCGCCATCGCCACCGGCATCGCGGCACTCATGATCTCGATGGTCCTGCCGATGGTAAACAGGGACGCCCAGACTTAATCGCCCGTCAAAATCCGGTCGACCAATTGCTTAACCGTCGGCACGAAGCCGTTCGAATAAAACGGATCCTTCTTGAACCGGTATGCCGAGTGCCCCGCAAACATCAGATTGTCGTCAACCGGCGCACCGTGGGCAATGTCCTGCAACGTCTTTTGGATGCAGAAACTGCGCGGATCGGCGAGGTATCCGGTCGTGTAATCGTCATGGTCTTTCCACGACGAAAACGCGCAGTGAGACAAGCAACCCATGCAATCAGTCTGGTCCTTGCGGATCGTCGCTTTTTCGGGCGGCGTCACGAACACCAGCGTATTGTCGGGCGTTTTCAAGGCATCAGTATAGCCCAGTCCATACCATTCGCGCGCGCGGAGCAAGTCACCGCGCGTTACCCAGAAATTCTTGCCCTTCACCCCAACGTCCAGCTGATGTGTATAATCGCCCACGCTCTCGCCGGAAAAGGCAATCTGCCGCTCCGACCGTGCTTCGAGGCTGCGCAGAAACGACGTCCGCACCGCACTCGAATAAAACCCCGTCGGCGAAAACTTGTGGAGCAGGACATCGCCTTCCTCCAGCATCATCAGCCGCTCTTTCCAGCCCTCGGGGATCGGGCTTTCCTGCGTCAGCAACGGCCGCGTGCCGAACTGAAAGGCTATCTGGCCGAGCTCGGGATTTTCGACCCAGTTATCCCATTCACGCAGCGCCCAGACGCCACCCGCCATCACAATCGGTGTCGAATCGGAAATACCGCCCTCGCGCATCGTTTCGCGCAACGCCTTAACGCGCGGATAGGGATCTTCGGGCTTCCTTGGGTCTTCGGCGTTCGACAACCCATTATGACCACCCGCAAGCCACGGGTCTTCATAAACGACCGCCGACAGATAATCCGCCGCCTTCGAATAAGCGCGCTTCCATAATGCGCGAAACGCCCGCGCCGAACTGATGATCGGCAGGTAGGACACGCCGTAAGACGAAGCGATTTCGCTCAACTTGTACGGCATCCCCGCGCCACAAGTCACACCCGAGACCAGTCCCTTGGTCCGTTCGAGCACGCCATGCAAAATCGGCTGCGCGCCGCCCATTTCCCATAGGACATTGATGTTGATCGCGCCCTTGCCATTCGAAATGTCATAAGCGCGCTTCACCTGCTCGACCGCGCCGTCGATGGCATAGCGGATCAGCGTTTCGTGGCGTTCCTTGCGCGTCCGCTCGGCATAGACCTGCGGCACGATCTTGCCTGTCGGGTCATAGCTGTCGGCATTCACCGCACTGACTGTGCCGATACCACCTGCAAGCGCCCAAGCACCCGCGCTAGCATGATTGGTCGCCGAAACACCTTTACCGCCTTCGATCAGCGGCCAAACTTCACGACCCTGATACAGAATTGGCTTCAAACCCTTGAACAAGTCCCTGCTCCTTGCGCCCTAGGATTATATATACGCACGC
>JAYUYR010000100.1:0-2608 GCA_043752405.1 Sphingomonas sp.
GGCTGTGGGGAGCGCGGCGCGGCTTGAGTGTCTGATTCCCGCCGGTGACCTGGTGTTCAGCCCGCGCACCGGCTTTGGGCAACCCAAGGCCGTCGAACGCACGCACATAGCCGTTGACGAGACCGCGCTGAAAGCGGGCCACCACCACGGCTCCACCTTTTACGAGCATCAGAAATTCTATAGTGCTTTAGTGGACAATGAGCCGGTAGAAGTGACTGCACATGATGGACTTATGGCCGTCGCAATCGGCACGGCAGCAGAAATAAGCGCGCGCGAACACCGCGTCGTGACGATGAATGAACTGGGTTTTTGAACGAAAAATGACACCGCAACGACGGCAATATGCATAGAGGAAACAGATTATGACAAAGACGATCATGCTAGCGAGTGTCGCTGCATTTGCCCTGACCGGTGCGCCAGCGTTTGCGCAGGATACAGCACCCGCCGCCGATGACGCGCCTGCCGAAATCGTCGTGACCGCGCAAAAGCGGACCGAGCGGTTGCAGGATGTGCCGGTTGCGGTGTCAGTGATTTCGGGGGCAGCCCTCGCCAACCAGGGCGGTGTGAATATCGAGAACGCGCAATATCTGGTGCCGTCGCTCACGTTCCGCAAAGGCGCGGTTTCGATCAACCAGTCGCTGTTCCTACGCGGCGTCGGCACGTCGACGTTCTCGCTCGCGGGTGAGCCGTCGGTCTCTGCGGTGGTCGATGGTGTGGTGTATAGCCGCGCAGGAGAAGCGTTCAGCGATCTGGTCGACATCGAGCGCATCGAAGTGCTGCGCGGGCCGCAGGGAACGTTGTTCGGCAAGAACGCGAGCGCAGGCGTGGTCAACATCGTGACGAAAGCACCGACCAAGGAATTCGAAGGATCGGCCGAAGTTGCCTATTTCGACCGACAGGAATATCGCGCTCGCGGTGCGATCAACTTGCCGATCAGCGACAAGGGTGGATTTCGCCTGACGGGGTTCTACAGCAAATATGACGGGAATATCCGTAACATCGGCCCGGTCGCGGATGATTATGTGAACGGCTACGAGCGCTATGGCGTGCGCGGGGCGTTGGCACTTGATTTGTCGGACGATGTCAAGCTGACGGTCATCGGCGACTGGCGCAAGGCAAAGGATGATTGCTGCACCGAAGTTGCTTCGACAGCCTTTGGTATCGCGCCGCCAACTGCCAATGCGCTGTTGGCCCTGTCAGGCGTGACACTTGATGGTGACAAGACGCGGACAATCAAGACCAACCTGATTGCGCAGGCGCTACAGACAAGCTGGGGTATTTCGGCGCAGCTCGATGCAACGCTGGGAACGCAAACGGTGACATCGATCACCGCATATCGCCGGTTTGACGAAAATGAAATCCGCGAAGGCGATCTGCTTCCCGCGGCTTATGTCGGGTTGCCGCAGACGCATGACATCGGGCCACAAACGGGCAAGACGTTTTCGCAGGAAATTCGCCTGACATCGCCTGGTGGCGAGTTCGTCGACTATGTGATCGGGGCTTATTACTCGCACGCAGACACCAAGCGGACGTTCACACGCAATGTGACACAGTGCACAGCGATTGTCGGAGCAACGGGGCTAATTCCGTGCGGATCCGCTAACGCGAATCCATCGACATTCCCGACTGGCACGGCGAATTTCGGGTCGGTGTTCAAGAACCTCGCGTTCTTTGGACAAGCGGTGATCAACGTGACCGACAGCCTGCGCGTCATTGGCGGGTTGCGTTATACAGTCGATCAGCTCGATGTCTTCCACAGCCGTGTTACGGCGCTGGCAGGCCCGGGTATCCAGCCCAATTTCGATCAGGGCGTTTTCAATGCCAACGGCAATGTCGCCGCGTCGAATGGGGTGCCGTATCGTAACAAGGTAACTAGCAGCAACTGGTCGTCAAAGACGGGTTTGCAATATGACGTGAGCGACAACTCGACAGCCTATGCGACTTTTTCGCGCGGGTATAAAGGGCCGGCATTCAACGTCTTTTTCAACCTAACGCGCGCAGGGGCGGATTCTATCGCGCCCGAAACGTCGGACGCTTATGAAATCGGTTTGAAGAATACGCTGTTCGGCGGAAAACTGACGCTGAACCTCGCCGCTTATTATGCGAAGTATAGCAACTTCCAGGCGAACAATCCTGACGTCATCAACGTCGGCGGGGTGCCCACGATTGTTGCGCGCTTCACCAACGCAGGCACGGTTTCGACGCGCGGCGGCGAAATCGATGTTGTGTGGCGTCCGGTGCGCGACCTGAACATCGCAGGCGGCCTTGCCTATACCGATGCCAAGGTTGATGCGTTCCGCCAGATCACGGGGCAGACTTCGATCCCGAATGGCACGACACTCGCTTATGCGCCGAAGCTGAAGACGTCGCTCGGTGCGGACTATCGCTGGCGCACGGGCGGTGGCATTGATGTCGTCATGGGCGCTCAGGGGTCTTACCAGTCGAGCTCGCTGTCGTTCTTCGACACGTCGGCTGCCAACCGTGCAGCAGGGACGATCCATCCTTATGCTATCGTTGACCTGTCGGCGGGGATTGTCAGTGCTGATGACCGGTTCCGCGTCGTGGCGCAGGTCAAGAACCTGTTCGACCAGAGCTTTGCATCATCGAT
>JAYUYR010000101.1:0-2605 GCA_043752405.1 Sphingomonas sp.
TATTGCCGTCGGTCTCGCCTGCACCGGCAAGCGCGGGCAGAGCAACAATGCGGAGATCAGCATATTGCGCCAGCTCGGGCGCTACGATCTGTTCCGCGATGCCGATCATGCCGAAGCGGTATCGAAAGATATGCCGCTGTTCGCCGATAATTATGGAGTGATCCGCGCGTCTGATCTGTTCGAGCAACAGAAAACAGAACGCAGAATCCGGCGCTGCGATTTCGACTGGCCGCTCAAGATCGACCGGGACGACTGATAGCTAGATTGCAATCCCGCGGGATCGTCCAAGCGTCCAGTCTATTCCGCCGCTTGGCTTTACCGTGCCGGTGACAGGCTGTCCCAGATGCCTTTCGAGCTGTGGTCGCCACGGAACAAGCTCGAAGCCCAGCCCGTTGTCGATCATGGCAAACCGGCCCGAGGCCAGCTGCACCCGCTCGCGGTAAGTTCCCGATACCGTATCGCCATCGCTGGATGGCCGGTGCGGCAGCCCGGTGCGCGCTGCCAGGGTTGCGGTCGCCTCGGCTAGTTCGCGCGAACGCAGCGTGCTCAAGAGATCCCGCCTCATGACGATGCGGCCGCCATGCCGCGTGGCCAGGCCTTTCGTTACCAGATGCTCGGCCCGGTCTAACTTCGCCTGCTCGATCTCGGCGCCAAAACCGCCCAGCGATTGTACCGGTTCGGATGACAAGAGCTGCCGGTCAAGCCAGGTACTCCCGTTCGCTTTGACCTGCTGGCTCAATGACATATCGGACTGCAACCCGAGCGACTGTCCCTGCTGTCCGCGCCGGTCGGTCCACGTCCTGAGTTCGACGATCGCTCCGGGCGCGGCATCGCTGCTCCGATCAAGGTCAGCGAAACGCAGATGATGGACGCGGCCATCAGCGCCATCGACGACGGCATAGGCTTCACCGGTCAGCTCGTCGTGCAGCCCGCGTTCGACGAGGCGGCCGATTATGGGATCATTGGTTGCCTCCATATGCACGGCGAACCTCCCGGGATCGGCGCCGATGCCAGCACCGTTCATCGCTTGGTGCATGGTCTTGATGATGTCGCCGCGCACCCCGAGCTGACGCAGCGTCGGTCCAAGGTCAGGTTTGAGTGTCCAGCACCCGGACGTGATTTTCGTCGCAAGCCCCAGACGTTCGAGTTTGGCAGCGCGTCCGATCAGATGACGGTCCATCGACGATTGCGGATGCATCGGCGAAGGGCGCAGATCGACGATGCCCCCGAGATTATCGGCCATTCGCTGAAGTCGCCGGTCGAGGCTGGTCAGACGGTCGGCCCCTACTTCGCGCGCAAAGCCCCGATCGATCTCATGTTCGTTGCGAAGGCCAAGCTCGATGGTGACGCGCTCTTCAGCGCGGCCCCGTATCCCTTCGCGGATATAATCCTTGTCGATGACAAGATCGCGGCCATGGTCGGTCTTGCCCCGCATAAGGATATGAATATGCGGATTGTCCGTGTTCCAGTGATCCACCGCTACCCAGTCGAGACGCGTGCCAAGATCGGCTGCCATATCGTTCAGCAGCTCGCGGGTGAATGCCCGGATGTCGGCCAGCTCGCCTGAATCTTCGGGAGACACGATGAAGCGGAAATGATGCCGGTCATCGGCACAGTGCTCGGCAAAAGCGCCGCCATCCGCCGACCCGTCTTCACCCCCGAACAGGTCGGCATCATGTCCGTCACGGCTGACGCCCTCACGCTTCAGATAAGCGATGTGCCGCGAGAGCGGCGCGGCCGAGAAGCGCGAGCCTGAATGCCGAACCACGCGTACTTTGACAACCACCCGGCGCTGTCCGTGACGGGCGCGCATCGCAAGCGCTGCACTTCGCCCGCGGGCATGGCGGCCGGTGCCCCGACCGCTTCGTCCGGTAATGCCGACACGCCCGGATTTGTTGGTGAGCGCCCGGATCTGGGAGGCGAGCGACTTGGGTTTGGCTGGACGGCTGCCGCGATCGCGGATTCGTCCGGGCCTGATGTCGAAGTCGTCGTCGCTCACGATATTTGACGGGTCTGGCAGGGTGACGGCGCTGAAAGTGCCAGAATTGCGCCATTTTCGGGGCTATATGCCAGCGCAGGTAGTCGCTGGCTGGCGCAATTTTCCGAATAATTCCAATATGCTGCACCCCAACCGACGGCGCTGCTTTTATCTTGCCATCGTCTCTCGCCTCCCTCCTTCCCGACCGGCAAGACCCGCTTGTCCGCGCCAATCGACGCCAGGAACCGCCAGCAGCGCCCACAAGCAATCACTGCGGACTGCGACCGGATACGGGCGCAAAGAGATCGTTCGCAGGCACAGGCAGTGCAGGTTGTATTGACGGTGACGGCACCACAGCGACAGCATCGGGTGCATCGCCCGATGAATCTCCACGAACAATGAAGAGCGAGCCCTGAGTCCAGTTACTGCGGATGGTCTGCGCCAATGATGCGCTGGCGACGACAGTCGGTGCGCCTTCGGTACGCAGCATCGGTGCAATCTTCGAGACATAATCGCGCGTCTCGGCGGGCAGTGGTCGCCCTTTGCGCAGCCAGTCCTCGTAGCGGCCCGGTCCCGCATTATAGGCGGCAAGAAAGCCGGGCGCGCCGTAGCTGTCGTACATTTCGC
>JAYUYR010000102.1:0-2603 GCA_043752405.1 Sphingomonas sp.
CCCCGACCCGCCGATCACCCCGATTGTCCAACCCTTGTTCATGGGGCCGATCTATTGCACCACGCACCATATTCGCCAACCCGAAAGGTCGCCCGTGAAAATACTTGCCGTCGCCATGTTTGCCTTGATCGCATCGCCCGCTTTGGCCGCCACGCCGGTCACCGGCAAATGGATGACTGCCGAACGCGATTCGATCGTCGAAATCGGCACCTGCGGCAACACAGTCTGCGGCAAAGTGCTGCGTGTTTTGAAGATGGCGGCCGACGGCAAGCCACCCATCGACAGAAACAACCCCGACCCCGCATTGCGCAGCCGCCCGATCGAAGGGACGATGGTCCTCACCGGCTTCACCGATGGCGGCTCCCTGTGGAACGGGCGCATCTACGACCCGAAATCGGGGAAAAGCTATAAGTCGAAACTGATGCGCAACGCTGACGGATCACTGAAGGTTCAGGGCTGCGTCGGTTTCTTGTGCCAGACGTTCAAATGGACGGCGGTAAAGTAACCAAACTCCGTGCCCGTCCATAACCGAAATAGACCGCCAGCCCGATGATGTTCCAGATCAGGAAATACACCTGCGTCTGGGCGGGCAGGCTATAGAACAGATACAGGCACCCCAGCACCGCGACCGGCCCCACCACCCACGCAAGCGGCGTCCGGAATGTCCGCACCGCACCCGGATCGCGCCGCCGCAGCACCAGCATTGCCACCGACACCGCAATAAACGCTGCCAGCGTCCCCGCATTGGCCAGCGCTGCGATTGAATCGATCGGCATCACGCCCGCAATGATCGCGACCAGCACGGCCGTAATCAGCGTGATCCGCACCGGCGTCCCGCGCTTGGGATCGACCGACGCAAGGCTGTTCGGCAAAAACCCGTCGCGCGCCATCACCAGGAAAATGCGGCTTTGCCCGTAAAGGAACGCCAGAAGCACTGTCGGCAGCGCAATTACGGCCGCCGCTGCAACCAGTGTTGCAACGCTCGGACTGCCGATCTCGCGCAGGATAAGCGCCAGCGGCTCGGGGCTTTTGGCAAAGCCGGTATAGGGCAGCGCGCCTACCGCCGCCGCGGCGACCACGATATAAATGATTGTGCACAGGACCATCGACCCGACGATGCCAATGGCAAGATCGCGCTCGGGCCGCTTGGCTTCCTCGGCCGCCGTCGAAATCGCGTCGAAACCATAAAAGGCAAAAAATATGATCGCCGCAGCGGCCATCACCCCACGCTCGACGCCGTCCGGCCCCATCGTCTTGGTAAAGCCAAACGGCATGAACGGCTGGAGATGGTCGGGCGTGAAATGCGGCAGGGCGACCGCGACGAACAATATCAGTGTCGCGATCTTGACCAGCACCAGCGTCGCATTCAGCGTCGCACTTTCGCGCGTGCCCAGCATCAGCAACCCCGCCACCACGCCAATGATCAACACCGCAGGCACATTGACGATTCCGCCCAAAGCCGGCCCCGCCGACAGTGCAAGTGGCAATTGAACCCCAATCCCGGTCAGAAACCCATTGGCATAGCCTGACCAGCCAACCGCAACCGCGCTGACGACCAGCGAATATTCGAGGATCAGTGACCACCCGACGACCCAGGCAATGATCTCGCCCAGCACGGCATAGCTGTATGTATAAGCGGAACCAGAGGCAGGCATCATCGTCGCCATTTCGGCATAGGCAAGCGCCGCACACGCGCAAATGAGCCCCGCAATTCCGAACGACAGCAGCACCGCCGGGCCAGCGCGATCGGCCCCGACGCCGATCAGCGTCAGAATTCCCGTGCCCACAATCGCGCCGACACCAAGCGCGAGCAGATGCGGCCACGACAATGTCCGCGTCAGTTGCTGATGCGCGGGCAATTCGTGGCTGGGCACGATAGTCTTGCGGCGGAAAAGTGACGACATTCGCGCTGGTCCCCTGAACTCAGCGAATCACTAACCGTCTTTCTGCGTGTAGGACAGAACCATATTGCCGCACGCCGCAGCCGCCGTTTCCTTACCCTTCGATTGCCGCCGCATCGACGACTTTCTTGGGCCGACCGCGACGCTTGGGCGCAACCGGCTCATCAGCATCGACCATCGGGGCCACGGCAATCGCGGGCGGCAACAGGTCGAGGCTCAGCGTCGATTCTTCGGTTGCATCCTCTTGGCCGCCATTGCGCCCGTTATCGCGCGGATTATCGCGCACTGGCCGCGATTCGCGCGCCTGGCGTGGGCGATCTTCACGCGGACGGTCTTCACGCGGACGATCCTCCCGGGCCGGACGGTCCTCACGGACGGGGCGCTCCTGACGCGGCTGCGCATCGCGGCGATAATCATCGCGCGGTGCCCGGTCCTGACCATTGCCATTGCTGTTACTACGCGGACGGTCGCCATAGTCGCGGCGCGGGCGATCCCCCTCGTCCTGCCGCTCACGCGTGTCCTGTTGCTGCGGCTCGCGGTCATAGCGGGGTTGCGACTGCGGCGATGGCACACGCGATTGCGGGCGCGGGTCGAACTCGTCGCAGTCGAACGCTTCTTCGCCATCTTCATAACCCTGCGGCTCGCCCTGCTCCTGATTGCCGTCACGGCGTGGCTGGTTTTCTTCATAACGGGCACGTGTAT
>JAYUYR010000103.1:0-6789 GCA_043752405.1 Sphingomonas sp.
ATAATGCGCCGCGCCTGCATCCCAACCCGCGCCACCGACAATCGCGACCGGAGCCACTGCATCCTTCAGCAGCGCAAACACAGCTTCCATCGCCGCGCCATCGGGGTCCTGCTCGGGCGGGTTGAGACGCGGCCGATCAAGCGCTTCGACGACATCGCACAGCATGTCCTCGGGCAAGGCAAGTACCACCGGCCCCGGACGCCCCGACATTGCAACGGCATAGGCCCGGGCGACATATTCGGGAATGCGCCGCGCATCGTCGATCCGGCTTGCCCACTTGCAGAGCGGCGTGAACATTGCCGCGAAATCGATTTCCTGAAACCCCTCGCGGTCACGGTCGCCGCGCGAGACGTCACCGATAAACAGGATCATCGGCTGCGAATCCTGCATCGCGACATGGACGCCGATGGAAGCATTGGTCGCCCCCGGCCCGCGAGTCACGAACGCCACCCCCGGCCGCCCGGTCATCGTCCCGTCAGCACAGGCCATGAAGGCAACGCCGCCCTCCTGTCGGCACACCACTGTCTGGATTTGTGGCGTGTCATGCAACGCGTCGAGGACCGCGAGGAAGGATTCGCCGGGGACCGTGAAAATGCGGTCGCATCCCTGGAGGACGAGTTGATCGACGAGGATACGGCCGCCGGTGCGTTGGGCAAGCGAAGTTGATGTCATGCCTGATGGATTGCCTTCACAACCATATAGCTGTCCAGCCCTTCTGACCCGCCTTCACTGCCGAACCCTGACTCCTTCACGCCACCGAACGGCGCGTCGGCGACCGAAATGGCGAAGGTGTTGATGCCGACCATCCCGCTTTCGATGGCGTCGCCGAGCATGTTCGCCCGCCTGCCGTTTTCGGTGAAGGCGAAGGCGGCCAGGCCGAAGGGCAGTCGGTTCGCCTTTTCGATGGCGTCATCAAACGTCTCGAACTGCGCCGTCACCGCGACCGGGCCAAAAGGTTCATTGTTCATGATGTCGGCGCTGTCGGGCACGTCGGCAAGGAGTGTCGGCTGGAAGAAAAAGCCATCATTACCGCGTTCGCCGCCCGCCATGACGCGGGCACCCTTGGCACGGGCATCCTCGACCAGCGCCCCGATTGCCGATGGACGGCGAACGTTAGCGAGTGGACCCATCTTGGTGTCGGCGTCGAGGCCGCTGCCTGTTCTGACGCTCGCCGCGCGCTTCACAAATCCGTCAATAAACGCATCGTAAATTGCTGACTGAACATAGAAACGTGTCGGCGACACGCACACCTGCCCCGCATTCCTGAACTTCTGCGGCACGACCATGTCGAGCGTCTTTTCGAGGTCGCAATCGTCGAAGATAAGCACTGGCGCGTGCCCGCCCAGCTCCATCGTGACACGCTTCACCCCGTCCGCGGCGAGCTTCATCAGATGCTTGCCGACCGGCACCGATCCGGTGAAACTGACCTTGCGGACCACCGGCGAGGCGATCAGATGCCGGCTGACGGTATCGGGCACGCCGAACACCATCTGGCATACACCATCGGGCAGGCCCGCTTCGATCAAGCAGCGCATCAGCGCCATTGTGCACGCCGGTGTTTCCTCGGGCGGCTTGGCGATGACGGAGCATCCGGCCGCGAGCGCAGGGGCCAGTTTCTTGGCCATTAGATAAACCGGGAAGTTCCACGGACTGAACGCCGCGACCGGCCCAACAGGCTGCTTGATGACAATCGACCGCTGCCCCGCAGGCCGCACCAGCACTTTGCCATAAGCGCGCTTGGCCTCATCGGCATACCAGTCGAACATCGACGCACTGCCGATCACTTCGCCGCGCGCTTCGGCAAGTGGCTTGCCCTGTTCGGTCGTCAGCATCCGCGATATGTCATCGGCGCGCTCGCGTATCAGTGCCGCCGCCTTGCGCAATATGCCCGCGCGTGTCTCGACATCGGTGGCGCGCCACAGTTTGAAGCCCTTGTCGGCGGCGTCGAGCGCCTCGTCGAGATCGGCTGCACTGGCGAGCGGCACATCGGCAATCGCATTGCCTGTTGCCGGATTGACGACGGCCTGCGCGTCGCGCCCTTCCCCCATGCGCCAGCTGCCATTGACGAAGAGAGCGAGGTCGGGAGCGTAGCTGTCGGTCATAGCGCGGGCCTTTATCGTAAAAACGAACCCTGCATGTAGCGCGACCGGTTCGGGATTGCGACCGGGCAGGCGACGTTCTATGCCGCGCCGCAGCAGGAGGCTCGCATCCCATGAACAAAGTCTATCCCGACGCCACCGCCGCGCTTGACGGACTGCTGCGCGACGCCATGACCATCTGCTGCGGCGGTTTTGGCCTGAGCGGGATGCCTGAGCGCCTGATCGACGCTATTGAGGCGTCGGGGGTGACGGGCCTGACCATCGCCAGCAACAACGCGGGAATCGACGGCGTCGGCCTCGGCAAGCTGTTGCGGTCGCGTCAGGTAAAGAAAATGATCGCTTCCTACGTCGGCGAAAACAAGGAGTTCGAGCGGCAATATCTGGCGGGCGAGCTCGAGGTCGAGTTTTGCCCGCAGGGGACGTTGGCCGAACGGTGTCGCGCCGGCGGGGCCGGAATTCCGGGATTTTATACCAAGACCGGGGTCGGGACGCTGGTCGCCGAGGGCAAGGAAGTGAAAACTTTCGACGGCGAAGATTACATCCTCGAACGTGGCATCGTTGCTGATCTGTCGATCATCAAAGGCTGGAAGGCCGACGAGAGCGGCAACCTGATCTTCCGCAAAACCGCGCGTAATTTTAACCAGCCGATGGCCACTGCAAGCCACATGACGGTGGCGGAAGTCGAGGAGATCGTGCCGGTCGGATCGCTCGACCCCGATTGTATCCATGTGCCCGGCATCTACATCAAACGCCTGATCTGCGGTGCGCCGTATGACAAGCGGATCGAGTTTCGAACAACGCGCGAAAGGACAACGGCATGAAGTCTCGCTGGATAGGGCGATGGATCATCGCCGTCAGCGTCTTGCACACCATTTTCGGGCTTGTGGTGTTCGGCCAAGACCTCATGCAAATTGCGCGCGAGGGATTCTGGGACAGCATTGACGAAGACGCGAGGGCTGGAGCAGTTGCGTGGTTCATGCTGTCCGGTTTCTTGTTGATCGCACTCGGGCTTGCTATAGATGCGCTTGAGCGGTCAGCAGCGCCAGCAAGCCTGCGTGCGACCGGGGTGGTCATGCTGCTGACGACCCTGCTGGGCCTTGTGCTGATGCCGGCGTCCGGATTTTGGCTGATGTTGCCACCGGCGGTCGCAATGCTTTGGCGGAGAAATTTGCCGCTAACCCGCGAGGCCGCGTGACTCCCTCCGGTAACGGTTGGCTGATTGCAGCGGGCTGGCTCAGCATCGCTGCTGCGCTGCTTCATCTCGGTTGCATCGTGGGTGGCGCACCGTGGTTTCGGGCGCTTGGCGCGGGCGAGGAAATGGCACGGGCGGCAGAACGCGGGGCAATGTTCCCGACCATCATTACACTGTTTATAGCGACGGTGCTTTTCGTGTGGGCGGCCTATGCCTTTTCGGCTGCGGGGTTGATCGTGCGGTTGCCGCTGGCGCGCACGGCGCTCGTCGCGATTTGCGCGGTGCTCCTCATTCGCGGCCTAGGGGCGCCGTTGATGCAGCTGTGGCGGCCCGATCTATCGCCTGTATTTCTGTATGTGTCTTCAGCGATGGTCACTTTGTTCGGTATGATCTTTACTTTCGGTACTTGGAAGGCCTGGGCAATGCTTTCAATCAAAGGAATTTCTTGATGCCCTGGACCCGCGATGAGATGGCTGCGCGTGCGGCAAGAGAACTGCAAGACGGGTATTACGTCAACCTTGGCATCGGTATTCCGACATTGGTAGCGAATAACATCCCACAAGGTATTGAAGTTACGCTGCAATCCGAAAACGGAATGCTCGGAATCGGGCCGTTTCCGTTTGTAGAGGATGTCGACCCCGATTTGATCAATGCGGGCAAGCAAACGATCAGCGAATTGCCGTCGTCGTCCTACTTCAGTTCGTCGGACAGTTTTGCAATGATCCGCGGCGGGCATATCGATCTGACTGTGCTCGGCGCGATGGAAGTTGCCGAAAACGGTGACATCGCCAACTGGATGATCCCCGGCAAAATGATCAAAGGCATGGGCGGCGCGATGGACCTTGTCGCGGGCGTGAAAAAAATCATCGTTGTGATGGAACACACGTCGAAAAACGGCGACCCGAAGTTCATCCCAGCCTGTACCCTGCCGCTGACGGGCAGGAATGTCGTCGACATGGTCATTACCGACTTGGCCGTATTCGTGCGACCCGATCACCGCAGCCCGTTCAAGCTGATCGAAATGGCCCCCGGTGTTGACGCGACAGAGGTGGCTGCGAAGACAACGGCGCGTTATTCGTCCTGATTTGACGCAGCTTAACGACCGGACGTGAAATCAACACGGCCAGTCGAGTCTGCGCGGGCTTGTTCAACACTTGGATAACTGTTTCAGTCGACAAGGGGTAATTGGAGTTTCAGTTCGCGTGGCCATGACCGGTAAATCGAGAATTTTGGGGTTGGTGTTGGCGGGCGCGGCGGTGCTGGTTGGCAGTGCGGAGTGGGTCGGGGCCGGTCCACCGGGCCAACAGGTTGCCCAGCTTGACGGGTTTAAGCAAAAACTTGGCCAATGGTGGAACGTCGCCAACAGCAGCGACCGCATCGATTACCGCGACTTCGACAGGCGAATTGCCGGCATCATGGCTGACCCGTCGATGGTCGGGCTGTCGGTGGCGGTGATCGAGAACGGACGCATTTCCTTTGCCCGCGGCTATGGCACGACGACGGCGATCAGGGGCGAGCCGGTCAACCCAGATACAGTGTTCCGCTGGGCATCGCTCTCAAAAGGCGTAGCATCAACGATGGTCGGCGACCTCGCGGCGCAGGGGCGATTGTCGCTCGATGCGCCGGTGTCGAACTATGCCACGACGCTGAGACTGCCGCTGGGCAATGAAACGCGCGCGACGGTCGATGACCTGCTGTCGCATCGGCTCGGCTTGACGCGCAATGCATTCGACGGCCGGCTCGAGGGGGGTGCCGACCCGCGCACGTTGCGCCCACTGCTCTCCACGCTCTCGCAAGTCTGCGCGCCCGGGCACTGCCATGCCTACCAGAATGTCGCTTTCGATGCCGCGACCGAGATTGTTCAGAACATAACCGGCCGACCGTATCAACAGGTTGTCGCACGTGACTTGTTCGGACCGTTGGGGATGACCACTGCCAGCATCAGCCGTGCCGGGTTGATCGCCTCCAAAAGCTGGGCACAGCCGCATGTCGGGCGGCGCACCGTGTCAGTGAACGACAATTACTATCGTGTCCCAGCCGCGGGGGGCGTAAATTCATCGATCCTCGATCTGGCGCGCTGGATGCAGGCGCAGATGGGCGCTGCTCCGGCTGTCGTGCCGCAAAGCGTGCTCGACCGTATCCATCAACCGCGCATCAGCACTGACCGCCGTCGCGGTATGTTCAACCAGGCAATGGGCACGTCGCAATATGCGCTCGGATGGCGCGACTATAACTATCGCGGCCACCGCTTGATCGGTCATCAGGGCGCGGTCATGGGCTATCGCGCGACCGTGTTGTTCGATCCGGTGCGCAAGTCGGGCATTGCAATGCTGTGGAATTCGCAGAGCGGACGGCCGGTGGGGATACAGCTCGAAATGCTTGACCGGCTTTACGGATTCCAACGTCATGACTGGCTTGGCCTTGATAAGGTGCAGCGGTTGCAAGAAGTTGACGAAAGCGCTGGCTAGACCGCACGCTTTCCAAAGCTAAAAGACAGCATGAAATGGATTCTCGCTGCTGTCATCGCCTTTGCCGCAATCGCCGCGTTTCTGTATACCCGATCGGGACCAGCGCTGCTCGACGGACTTGACCGCGTGGCGCCGGGCGCGGGCGGTTCGCAAGTCGCAAATGCCGTCCCCTTCGGCAAACACGCCCAAACCCTCAATGTCTGGCGAAGTGGCAATAGCAATCCCAAGGGGGGCAATCCCAAGGGCACGCCGGTCGTCATATTTTTTTATGGTGGCGGATGGGTGAAGGGCAAAGCGGACGAATACGGCTGGGTTGCGCGGGCTTACGCCTCGAAAGGCTTTGTCGTTGTCGTCCCCGATTATCGCAAAGTGCCGCAGGTGCGGTTTCCCGCTTTTGTTCAGGACGCCGCCGACGCGGTGAAATGGACGCAGGATAATATCGCCAGATATGGTGGCGATCCCGCGCGGATCGGCATTGCGGGTCATTCGGCAGGCGCACATTCGGTGGCGATGCTGGCGCTCGATCCGCAGTGGCTCGCAGCCGCCGGTGCACCGGGCGCAGTGAAGGCAGCGGTCGGTCTGTCGGGTCCGTATGACTTTTATCCATTCACCGGACGGGCCATTGCAGCAATGGGCCAGTGGCCGCGCCCGGCCGAGACGCAGCCGCTGACCTATGCGCGACACGACGCGCCGCCGATGATGCTGGTGACCGGAACCGCCGACACGACGGTACGGCCCAAAAACGCGCGCAACCTGTTCAAACGTCTGACCGAAGCGGGCGCTGTCGTCGTCGAAAAAGAATATCCCGTCCTTGGTCATGAAGATGTGGTGATGGCGCTGTCGTTGCCGTTTCGCCGCAAGGCCACAGTGCTTGATGACAGCAGCGCGTTTTTGATGGTGCATCTGAAGGAGCGGAAATGACCTACACGCTCATCACCGCGAACCGGAATTATTCAAGCTGGAGCCTGCGGCCGTGGGTGCTGATGAAAGCGCTTGGCATCGCGTTCGAAGACCGCATCGAGCCGTTTAC
>JAYUYR010000104.1:0-6726 GCA_043752405.1 Sphingomonas sp.
CGTCGCCGTTGACGTCGAGCTTTGCAAAGCCCTTTTGCCGCGACAGCAGATATTCCGCCCGCGCCACTGCACCGTTCTTGTCTTTGTCGTACCGCGCAAAGCGCTTTTCCTCGCGCGTTCGCTCGGTCGCTTCGGGTGGCGGCGCGAGGTCGGCCATGCCCAGAGGCGCGTCCGCCGCCGCAGCCGGTGCCGGCGGTATCAGCGAAGGCTTGTCCGCGCGCGCCTGCCAAACGACCAGCCCTGCCACAATGAGCAAAACCGCCGACCCAACTCCCGCCAGAAAGCGCCACATCGCCGAATCCCCCGAATGCCGATCAGTCACAGTTAGCAGGGCATGGCATCACGACAAGACCGCCCGCGCGATTGTCCAGCGCGAGACCGGCATGGCAATGTGGGCAAACGGACGCATCGCTTTGGCCCTCGCGACCCGCGCCAATATCCGAAGCATTTTAGGTCCACGAATTGGCGCCGCACCCAACATATCGCCTGCCAACGCCCAAGCCCGCTCTGCCGTCTGGGCGTCCGAACAATGCCCGGCGAAATCGACCAGCGCCCAACCGGCGCCCGTCCCTGCAGTCACCGGCGCACCCAGCACCCGCGCCGCCACCGCGAACAACCCATCCCCCCGCCGCACTGCATAGTCGCGCAGCACATCCACGCCCAACGGCAATGGCTCAAGCAGCATTTCCCACCCCTCGACCAGCCCCGCCAGCATCGCGCCTGTGACGTCATGATTGCGAACGACATCATGCAAAGCAACGATCACCGGCTCGGCCGGAACCTCGCCCGCATCCAGGCCGATCATCCGGTCATACCACCACGTCAGGCGCATCTGCCCGATCATCAGATCAGTCGTCGTCACCACCACCCGCCCGAGTGCCGCGTCATAGGCCCACAGCGCCGTCAGCGCATCACGACATCGCGACGGGGCATAGGCCAGCGCAATCCCCTCCTCTTCGTTCACCGGGCGATGACGTCAAAACAAGGCAAAGCATCGGTTAACCGGATCAGTTCGATGCTTCTCAGCCTAACTTCGCCTTGCCTGTTCAACACCACCTATCAGCGGTAACAGACGCGCTTGACCGCCTCGATCACTTTGGCGGCGTTGACCAGCATCGCCTTTTCTAGGTTCGCGGCATAAGGCATTGGTACATCCTCGTTCGTCACGCGCAGTACTGGCGCGTCGAGGTCGTCAAAGCCCTGCTCCATACAAATCGCTGCGATTTCGGACGCAATCGAACACACGGGCCAGCCTTCCTCGACCACCACGACGCGATTGGTCCTCTTCAGGCTCGCCAGCACGGCAGCACCGTCCAGCGGGCGCAGGGTGCGCAAGTCGATGACTTCGCAATCAATCCCTTCGCCCGCCAGCGTTTCCGCGGCTTCGAGCGCCAAGCCGACGCCAATAGAATAGCTGACAATCGTCACATCCTTGCCGCCGCGCATCGTCCGCGCTTTCCCGATGGGGACGACAATATCACCCTGGGGAACTTCGAACGTCCTCCCGTAGAGCAATTCATTCTCAAGAAAGACCACGGGATCCTCGCAGCGGATCGCCGATTTCAGCAGCCCCTTCGCATCCGTCGCATCATAGGGCGCAATAACGATCAGGCCGGGAACACTGGCATACCACGGCCCATAATTCTGGCTGTGCTGCGCGCCGACCCGCGACGCTGCGCCATTGGGGCCGCGGAACACGACCGGACAGCGCATCTGCCCGCCCGACATGTAATTGGTCTTTGCCGCCGAATTGATAATATGATCAATCGCTTGCATGGCGAAGTTAAACGTCATGAACTCGATGACGGGCCTGAGGCCACCCATCGCCGCGCCCGCTCCAATGCCGGCAAAGCCATGCTCGGTAATCGGCGTATCGATCACGCGACGCGCGCCGAATTCGTCAAGCAATCCCTGCGTCACCTTGTATGCGCCCTGATACTCGGCAACTTCCTCGCCCATCACGAACACGCGGTCGTCGGTCCGCATTTCCTCGGCCATCGCATCGCGGAGAGCCTCACGGAGCGTCAAACTCTTCCCCCCCTGCACGGGAGACGGCGGCTCAGCCGCTGTTGAACGGGGAGAGGGGTAAGCCGCAACGTCAACGACTGGTGCCGGCGTTTCGACCACGGCTTTGACTGGCGCAGCAACTACCCCGTCTTCCCCCGCCATCGTCGCAATAACAGTTCCGACCTTTACCCCATCAGTGCCCTCCGCAACAAGGATCTCGCCCACGACACCCTCGTCAACGGCTTCGAATTCCATCGTCGCCTTGTCGGTTTCGATCTCGGCCAATATGTCGCCCGATTTCACGCTGTCACCCGCTTTCACAAGCCATTTCGCCAACGTTCCCTCTTCCATCGTGGGCGACAGCGCGGGCATTTTAATCTCGATTGCCATCAATATTGCCCTACCAGCACTTCGGTATAAAGTTCGCCAAGCTCCGGCTCCGGCGACTGCTCGGCAAAATCTGCTGCCTCCGCCACGATGCCGCGAATATCCTTGTCGATGAGCTTCAAATCGTCCTCGGTCACACCCAGCGCTTCGAGCTCTTTCTTCAGCCCCTCAATGGGGTCAGACTTGTCGCGCATCGCCTGAACCTCGTCACGAGAGCGATATTTCGCCGGATCGGACATCGAATGTCCGCGATAGCGGTAGGTCTTGAGTTCAAGAATGATTGGCCCCTTGCCGCTGCGTGTCCATTCAAACGCCACTTCGGCGGCCCCGCGCACTGCAAGCACGTCCATGCCATCAACCTGAATACCGGGGATCAGGAAGCTGTCGCCGCGTCGGTGCAAATGCGTCTCTGCGCTAGACCGCGCCACGCTCGTACCCATCGCATATTGATTATTCTCAATGGCATAAATGACTGGTAGCTTCCAAAGCTCGGCCATGTTGAAACTCTCGTAAACCTGTCCCTGGTTCGACGCGCCATCGCCGAAATAGGCCAGGCACACGCCGCCATCGTCCTTATACTTATGTCCAAAGGCGAGGCCCGTCCCGAGCGAAACCTGCGCGCCGACGATGCCGTGCCCGCCATAAAAGCCATGCTCGACACTGAACATGTGCATTGACCCGCCCTTGCCCTTTGAAATGCCCGCCGCGCGTCCGGTCAGTTCGGCCATCACAACCTTTGGCGGGATGTTGCACAACAACATGTGCCCGTGATCGCGATAGCCCGTAATCACTGAGTCATGCCCGACGTTCAGTGCCGACTGCAGGCCAACCGCCACAGCTTCCTGCCCGATGTACAAATGGCAAAACCCACCGATCAGCCCCAGTCCATAAAGTTGCCCCGCCTTCTCCTCGAACCGGCGGATCAGCAGCATTTGCCGGTAAAATTCTAGCATCTGGTCCTTTGACGCCGCAAACCGCACCGGCTCGGGCGGGCGGGCCTCGGGTGAGCGGGCAAGGGTCGGAGCGGACTTTGCGACGGCTTTGGCCAAGGACGGTTGCCTTTCACATGTGACGTGGACAGGCCGTCGCTATAAGCACCGCTCGCGCACCCGCGCAACACCGAACGCTACGGAAACTTAATGAAGCGGGACAATGACCTCGTCGGGATGCGCCACGCCCAGATCGCGGCGGACCAGTTCATCGACCATATCGGGATTGGCATGGCGCGGATCGAGCAGCGCGACACGGTTAGCCAGCACCGCTTTATTACGCTCGATAACAATCAGATCGGCGCGCCGTGCATCAAGCGCTTTGCTATATTCCCCCCAAGCGAGCACACCGTTCGATCCGAACAAGGCATAGCCGCCGAAGAACGCCACGATCAGCGTTGCCAGCGTCGGCATCGCGGCCGCGCGAACGCTCATCCAAATCTTTCTCCGCGCCTTACTCACAATACTCTTGAATCACCGATGATTCGAGGCGTCAACCTCGAAAGCGTGTAAACACAGTTTTTCCCGCATATTTTGCGACAGAACCCAGTTCCTCTTCAATGCGGATAAGCTGGTTATACTTTGCCAACCGGTCCGACCGCGCCAGCGAGCCCGTCTTGATCTGTCCGCAATTGGTTGCCACCGCGAGGTCGGCAATCGTCGCATCCTCGGTTTCGCCCGACCGGTGCGACATCACCGCCGTATATCCACCGCGCTGGGCCATTGATACGGCATCCAATGTTTCGGTCAGCGTGCCGATCTGGTTGACCTTGACCAGCAACGAATTGGCCAGACCCTTCGCCATACCGTCGGACAACCGCGTCACGTTGGTCACAAACAAATCATCGCCGACCAGTTGGACTTTATCTCCGATCAGGTCGGTCAGCGCTTTCCAGCCTTCGAAATCATCCTCGCTCATGCCGTCTTCAATCGACGCAATCGGATATTTCGATGCCAGTTCAGCGAGATATGCCGCATTTTCGTGCGGGCTTCGAACAACGCCCTCGCCATCGAAACGGTACGCCCCGTCCCTGAAATACTCAGTTGCCGCGCAATCGAGCGCCAGCACCACGTCCTCGCCCGGCCGGTATCCTGCCGCTTCAACCGACGCCATGATGAAATCAAGCGCTTCGGGAGCGCTGGCCAAGTTCGGCGCAAAGCCGCCCTCGTCACCCACCGCAGTTGCCAATCCCTTGTCGTGCAGCTTCTTCTTGAGCGTATGGAAGATCTCCGCGCCCATCCGCACTGCGTCGAACAAGTTGTCGGCGCCGACCGGCATGACCATGAATTCCTGAAAATCAATGGGATTGTCAGCGTGCATTCCGCCGTTGATGATGTTCATCATCGGCACCGGCAGAACATGCGCACCGATCCCGCCGACATAACGATACAGCGGCAGCCCACGCGCATCGGCCGCGGCCTTTGCCACTGCAAGACTGACGCCCAAAATCGCATTCGCCCCCAGCCGCGCCTTGTTCGGCGTGCCGTCGAGCGCAATCATCGCCGCATCGATTTCGCCCTGGTCCTCGGCATCATAACCCGCCAGCGCGCCGGCAATTTCGCTGTTCACCGCATCGACCGCTTTGGTCACGCCTTTGCCCAGCCACGCCTTGCCGCCATCACGCAATTCGACGGCTTCATACGCCCCCGTTGACGCCCCCGAAGGCACCGCCGCACGCCCGAAGCTGCCATCCTCCAGAAATACATCAACTTCGACCGTCGGGTTCCCGCGGCTGTCAACGATCGTGCGGGCACGGATGTCCAGAATTTCGGTCATGGGGGGCTCTCGATGAAAGGGCTTCGGGTCGTGCGCGCCCCTATCCGACGCTCCCGCTTTGTGCAAATAACGACGATGGAATAATGGAACACTGGTTGACGTGCGTGGTTTGCCTCCCACATTCGATACACCCATTGAAAAAAGGACTTGCACATGTCTGACTACAACCGGCCCGAATTTCCCGGCGATGTCGCAACACCCAATATTGCTGTGAGTGACGCGTTTGCCGAAACCAAGACGACAGTCGAAAAGGTGAAGGAAGAAGCATCAAATCTTGCAGGCGAAGCCACCAATGCCGCCCGCAAGGCCGCCAACCAGGGCAAGGACAAGGCCGCCGAAGCGCTGTCGGGTCTGTCGAAAATCGCCAATGATGCGGCTGGCACGGTCGATCAGCATCTCGGCAAAACCTATGGCGACTATGCCCGTAAGGCGTCTACCGGCGTTGAAAATGTCGCGACTAAGCTCCAGGCGAAAAATGTCGATGAACTTGCCGCTGAAGCGACTGATTTCGTGAAAAAGCGTCCCGCCATCGCAATTGGCGCGCTTGCCGCTGTTGGTCTGCTTCTCGTCGGACTGTTTACCGGTGGGCGCAAGAAAAACGACGACTTAGCCTGATCAGCAGACGCGCGGTGGACTCCATTTCAAATGACGATAGCCAGACGCCACCGCCGTTTGGCGCGCTGATGCGACAGTTGATCGACGATATCATCGGCTATTTTGATGCCGAGCGACGAGTTTACGGAGTGCAGGCACGCCTGACCCGCCGGGCGGCGGGTTGGGTTGCCCTTTATGCGTTCGCGGCTGTCGTTCTGGCGCAAGGAGCGATGATCGCGTTCGTTGTCGGCATCTTGCTGATCTTGGGTCCGATCATTGGTCGGGGCTGGGCGATGGGTAGCATCGTCTTGCTCTGCTCGACACTCGCTGTCCTTTGCTTCTTGCTGATCCGCAACAGGTTGCGGGCGGTAAGATCATCGTGGAGACGCCGGAATGACGGATGATCCGGTCGCTGATGCAGCATCGGCGGCAAAACTTCGCCGTGCTGCAATCACCACCACAGCTACGCAGTTGCGCCGCCATTTCGATCCCCGGCTGATCGTTGCCGACCTTGCCAAAGTAGCGCTAACCCGATCAGTCACCCGCGTAGCCGGGATTGAAACCACACCCCGACAGCGCAAGCGCGCGCTCATCGGCGGTGGCATTGCCATTGTGACGGCCATCGGCATGCGCGTGCTGTATCGCACCGATCGCGAAAAAGCTGTCGAAGCCCCCTCGCCGCAGATCGAATTGGACGTTAAACGGCTCACATGAGCAGCAAACTCCATCTCGTCTTTGGCGGCCGTGTTAAAGATCCCCGTACTCTTGATTTCGACGACTCGACCATTCAAATCGTCGGCATATTTCCCGATTACAAATCCGCCGAAAAAGCATGGCGCAGTGCCGCGCAAAAGACCGTCGACGATGCTGAAATGCGGTTTGTTGTCGCTCATCTGCACCGGTTGCTTGAACCTGATATGCTAGCAAAGTAGGAATCGTAAGACCACTTCCCCCAGGGGAGCAGAAGTTTCA
>JAYUYR010000105.1:0-2559 GCA_043752405.1 Sphingomonas sp.
CGGGATTGTCGGACTCATAATTGTTCAGGATCGCACGGACGGTCGGTGTCATGGGGTTTCCCTTATGCATACGAATGTGTTGCCGCGCCGCTTAGCGAAGGCCGTGCTGCGCCGCAATGCGGATACAAGGTTAAAGGTCGAGCCAGCGGACTTCGATGATCAAAACGCGATAAAATCAGTGCGTAAAATAGAGCGCGTCAAGGCCGCTACCCCCGGCAATTCGCGCCCTTCCATCCACTCCAGGAACGCGCCGCCTGCCGTCGAGACGAAGGTGAAATCGTCGGCGCAGCCGGCCTGATTGAGGGCGGCCACGGTATCTCCTCCGCCTGCTACCGACACCAGCGACCCGTCGCGTGTCAACGCTGCTGCAGTTCTAGCCAACGCTACCGTAGCTGTATCGAACGGCGGCATTTCGAACGCACCGAGCGGGCCGTTCCACACCAGCGTCCGGCAATTCTTCAGAACATCGGCCAGCGCCTCTACAGCGGCAGGGCCAATGTCGAGGATCATCTCGTCCGTCGCCACTTCATGGACGTTGACGGCGCGGGTCGGCGGATTGGCGCGAAATTCGCGTGACGTCACGACGTCATAGGGCAGATGGATTGTGCAACCCGCCCGCTCCGCCGTATCGAAAATCTCGTTCGCCGTCCCGACCAGATCATGCTCGCACAGTGACTTGCCGACATCGATGCCGCGCGCCGCCAGAAACGTATTCGCCATCCCGCCGCCGATGATGAGATGATCGACCCTGGCAACGAGATGCCGGAGAACGTCCAGTTTGGTTGACACTTTCGCACCCCCAACCACGGCTGCCACCGGATGCTCAGGCTTGCCGAGCGCTTTTTCGAGCGCGTTCAGCTCGGCTTCCATCGCGCGTCCGGCATAGGCCGGCAGCACATGTGCCAGCCCCTCGGTCGAAGCATGGGCACGGTGCGCTGCTGAAAACGCATCGTTGACGTAGATATCACCCAGCGCCGCGAACCGCGCGACTACCACGGGATCATTCTTTTCCTCACCGCCGAAAAAGCGCGTGTTTTCGAGGACAGCAATATCACCGGGCGACAACGCCGCTACCGACGCGACATCGCCTTCCCAATCGACAAAATGCACGGACCGCCCCAAAACGGCGCTGTAAGCCGCTGTGAGTCGCCCCAACGAGAATTCGGCACTTGGCTCGGTCGGACGCCCGAAATGCGCCAGGATCAGCACCACAGCGCCTTTATCGGCCAATTCGGTGACCGTGGAGATCGTCGCCCGGAACCGCGTGTCGTCGGTCACCACACCGTCGGCCATCGGGACGTTCAAATCCTCGCGGACCAACACACGTTTGCCGCGAACGTCTCCGATGTCGTCGAGGGTTTTGAACGTCATCAGATCAGCTTGCCCATCGCGCCTGCGGTGTCGATCATGCGGTTCGAAAAGCCCCATTCATTGTCATACCAGGCGACAACGCGGACAAGCAGCCCGTCGAGCACTGTCGTCTCGAGGCTATCGATCGTCGCCGATGCCGGATTGTGGCTGTAATCGTGACTGACGAGCGGCTCATCCGAATAATCGAATACCGCCGCCATCTGTCCGCTTTCCGAAGCGGCTTTCAGAGCCCCGTTCACTTCCTCGATGGTGGTCGCGCGCGACGGGGTGAACGTGAAATCGACGAGGCTGACATTCGGCGTCGGCACGCGCACCGAAATGCCGTCGAGCTTGCCTTTCAGTTCGGGAATAACTTCACCCACGGTCTTGGCTGCGCCCGTCGAGGTCGGGATCATCGACACTGCCGCAGCGCGGGCACGGCGCGGATCCTGGTGATAGACGTCGAGCAGCGACTGGTCGTTGGTATAGCTGTGGATCGTCATCATCAGCCCGCGCTCGACCCCGATGGCATCGTGCAGCACGCGCACCATCGGCGCGAGGCAGTTGGTCGTGCAGCTCGCGTTCGAGACGATCCGGTGATCGCCGTTGAGCAGATGGTCGTTGACACCCATGACCACCGTCAGGTCGACGTCCTTGCCCGGAGCCGAGATCAGCACGCGCTTGGCCCCGGCATCGAGATGCTTTTGCGCAGCAGCACGGTCTGTAAATAACCCAGTGCATTCAAGCGCAATATCCACATTGTTCGCAGCATGTGGTAAGTTCGCCGGGTCGCGCTCTGCGGTGACCTGGATGCGCTTGCCGTCGATGATGATGTCATTGCCATCCGCCGTGACGGTCCCCGGATAGGCGCCGTGTACGCTGTCGCGTTTGAACAGCATCGCGTTCGATTTTGCATCGGCGAGGTCGTTGATCGCCACCAGTTCGAGCCCGCAATCGGGCCGTTCGAGGATCGCGCGCGCCACGAGACGACCGATGCGCCCGAAACCATTGATTGCAACTTTCACAGCCATGTGTCTAACCCTTTGCCAATTCATCGATAATTTGTGGCGTGATCGCTTCTGCGGTCAGCCCGAAGTGTTTGTAGAGGACGTCAATCGGTGCGGATGCGCCAAAGCGGTCGACGCCGAAGCGCAAACCGCCACCGACATAACGTTCCCAGCCCATCGGCGTTCCCGCCTCGATCGACAC
>JAYUYR010000106.1:0-6679 GCA_043752405.1 Sphingomonas sp.
CCGATTCGCCCGTCAGGATTATTCCGCGACCCGCTTTCTCGACGCTTGCGGCATGGAGCAGCAGAAACCGCCGCTCGCCCAAGGCCAGTTGCAGGTTCATTCCCATCTCGGCGCCAAGCAAGCCCTGCGCCAGCGGCAGTGGCAACGCATTGGGCAAAATATGATCGCCCCGGATTGCGACCGAAGGGCGGATCAACCGCCGCCACGGACGTTCGGGTTCGAGGCGGACGGTGTAATCAGGAACGGCCCCGTCGCATGGATAACCGGCATAAAGCTGCTCAAGCGCTGCAATCGGCCCGCGCCACGCCGATCCCACGCGAAACGCAATCGGACCAACACGAACATCGAAGCGGTGTTTCATGTCCGTGCGACGAGACCGGTTGCGACCAGTTCATTAAGGCGCTCGGTCAGCAAAGCGCGCGTTCCCGCGTCATTGGTCAAGCCAAGAGCTTTAAGGAACCCATCAACGTCCTGCGCGCCACTGCCCAGCACCGCCAATATCTCGGGCACCGGCTCCGCCACAACATGGGTTTGCCCGCTGGCGCGGTGGTAGATCGCGGTCAGGCAGTCGAGGGGCACGATCCGCAGACCCCCGGGCGGATCGGCGCGATAGATCATGCGACCGCTCAGCGGCCCGGCATCTGCAGCGATGCATAGCAGGTGAAGCCGCTCTGGCCGTGCTGTAGACGGCGCACATAGTTCATATAGGCCTGACTTGCCTGCGGGTCGGTCCCCGGCAGCGTTCCGCCAGACAACGCGCGCTTGACGTCTACACCCTTCAACGGTGCTGCGGGTCCGGCAAACGCCCCTTGCGTGCCCGGCGGCACCAGCGATCCGTTTGCGGCGACATAGTCTCCGGCCCGGCCGGGATCAGGCACCGGAATTTGGCAATTGATCACCGAGACCATCGTCGTCGCCAGCGCGGGCCGCACTGTCATCACTGCTGACGCACCGATGGCCCCCAGTTGAAGCATTCGCCGTCGGCTGGCGACACCCGTTTCGTCTTCCATCGCATCGGCCCCGTTCGTTGCGTCCTGCCATAGGCAGAAAAATCGTGGCTGGCGATTGCCAATGGTAAATCCTCCTTACCGTTGTCGCATTCGGCGGGTAGATGAATGTCTATGTCGAGCCAAAAACCGCTGCGCGCAATCATGTCGCTTTTTTTAATCGCTTTGCTTGCGCTGCTTGTTTTTCAGGCCGGCACGGGCGCCTGGGCAGCGTCGGCCGTCATTACTGCGGGTATCGGGACGCTTTTAATTTACTCGCTCTTTTCCGGCCCCGAACCGCTGCACGTAAGCGCTACGCCCGCAGCCACTGATAATATCGACGCTGCCGTAATCAATGCGATTACCGAGCCGATCCTGCTGGTTGTCGATAACCGTGTGCGCGTTGCGAATGTGGCGGCGAAAAACATGCTCGGCGGGCATATCATCGGCGAAGATGTTCGGCTTGCCATCCGCCACCCTTCGGCTTCGGCGCGGCTTGCGGCAGACGCGAAGGACGGCAGCATCGAATTGATCGGCATCGGACGTCACGACCAGAGAGTCGAACTGAACGTCGCAACCATCCGACCCGGAACGCGCGTCATCCATTTGATTGATCGCGGTGCGCGCCATGCCGTCGAGCAAGCCCGCACCGATTTTGTCGCTAATGCTAGCCACGAATTGCGCACCCCGCTGGCGGCTATCCTGGGATTTATCGAGACGCTGGACGATGAAAAGGCGGGCGGCGATGCCGCTGTCCGCGCGCGCTTTCTCGACGTGATGATGAAGGAGGCTCGGCGGATGCAACGTTTGATCGACGACCTGATCTCGCTCAGCCGCATCGAATCCGAAAAGTACGACCTGCCCGCCGAAAATGTGCCGATGGCCCTCCTGATCCGCGAAGTCGCCAACGAATTGCGCGATCAGCAAGGTGATCAGCCGACTCCGATAATGCTCGATGTCGATGTCAATGAGTCCACGATCATCGGCGACCGCGCGCAATTGTCGCAACTTGTCCACAATCTGGCGGGCAATGCGATTAAATATGGGCGGCCCGGGACGCCTATCAAAATCACGCTGATATCTGCGGGTGGCCAAGTGCGATTGACTGTTGCCGACGAAGGCGAAGGCATTGCGCCTGAACATCTGCCTCGCTTGACCGAACGCTTTTATCGCGCCGATGCCGGGCGCAGCCGCACGATGGGCGGCACGGGATTGGGCCTTGCCATCGTCAAGCATATCGTCGAGCGTCATCGCGGTCGTATGGAAATCACCAGCAAGGTCGGCGTCGGAACGACTGTTTCGGTCATGCTGCCCGCGACCGAAGCGGTCGGTGTCACGGAAGCGTCACCAAACTGACACACAGAGGCTGCGAATCATCGCTAACAAATTGACACACAGGGGACTTCACATGATCCGCAACATGGCTTTGGCTTCATTCGCGCTGGTTGCGCTGTCGGCATGCGACAGTTCGGGCGGCGGCTCGGCCGGTATGCGCGACCAAATTCGCGCAGTTGGCTCATCGACGGTCTATCCCTTCGCCACTGCAGTTGCCGAACAATTCGTCAACAAAACACCGGGCACCAAATCACCGATCATCGAATCGACCGGAACCGGTGCGGGCATAAAGCTGTTTTGTTCAGGTGTCGGCGGCGACACCCCCGATATCGCCAATGCTTCGCGCCAGATGAAAAAATCCGAATATGAGGATTGCGCGAAAAACAAGGTCGACAAGATCATCGAAGTTCAGGTTGGACTCGACGGCATTGCCTTTGCCGAAGCCAAGGGCGGATTGAAACTTCCCTTGACCACGCGCGATATTTACGCGGCGCTTGCGGCCAATCCGTTTGGCAAACCGCAGACGGCGAAGACCTGGAAAGATGTAAATCCCGCGCTCCCCGCTGTGGCAATCAAGGTATATGGCCCGCCCTCGACTTCGGGCACGCGCGATGCACTTGCCGAGCTGATAATGACCAAGGGATGCGACAGCGACCCTGCGATGAAAGCGCTGAAGGGCAGCGACGCGGATGCGCACAAGAAAACTTGCACGACAGTCCGCGAAGACGGTGTGTTCGTCGATGCCGGTGAGAATGACAATCTTATTGTCCAAAAGGTGATCGCCGATCCCAAAGCTGTCGGCATTTTCGGCTATTCCTTCCTCGAGGAAAATGGCGACACGCTCATCGGCAATTCGGTGAACGGCATTACGCCCACCTACGACGTAATTGCCGATTTCTCTTACCCCGGGGCCCGCCCACTCTACATTTACGTGAAAGCGGCCCATTTGACCGTGATCAAGGGATTGAAGGATTATGTTGCCGAATTTGCCAGCGCCTGGGGGCCCGACGGCTATCTGAAAAAGCGCGGCATGGTCGTGGCGCCTGCAGCAATTCGTGAAGCCAACGCTTTGACCGTCAAGGATATGAAGCCCCTCGATCCCGCAGCGCTGAAGTAAATAAAGCACAAGGGGGCCGCCGTCTGTGTCATTTACTGCATCGATCCTGCTGATCGCGGCGCTGGGGGCAGTGGCATGGTTTGTTGCCCGTGCCAAAGCCCAGCAATTCGCGACAGTCGGACCCGGACCCGCGACATCCAGGCCCCATTCGCTTCCGGGCTATCATGGCTGGTATGTTGCGGTTGCGGCCGTCCTCCCCGCCCTGCTTTTCGCAACCGTCTGGGCTAGCGTGTCGCCGTCGCTGGTGACGCAAGACGTCATCGCGAGCGCGGGACAGAGCTTGTCGTCCGACGCAACTGAGCGCGCGACGATCCTGAACGAAGCCCGTGGTCTTGCGACCGGTCAGTTGGGTGCGGCTTTTAATCCTCAGTCCGAAACCCTCGCGCCTTCGTTCCGTAGCGCGCGGACGAAATATGGCGCCATTGGCACCGTCCTGTCGGTGATCCTGGCTTTTGCTTTCGGCGCCTGGGCATTCACGCGTGTCCGCCCCGATTTCCGAGCACGGACCCGCGTCGAGCATATCGTGATGGCGACACTGCTGCTTGCATCGCTGATCGCAATTCTGACGACCGCAGGCATCGTCGCATCGCTGCTTTTCGAAAGCCTCCGCTTCTTTGCGATGGTATCGCCGATCGACTTCCTGTTCGGCACCCGTTGGAGCCCGCAGGCCGTCACGACCGGTGATCTGACGGCACTCGGCGCGGTGCCCTTGTTCTGGGGCACGATTTTCATCGGTGCCATTATCGCGATGATCGTTGCCATTCCCATCGGCTTGATGACGGCGGTCTATCTCACGCAATATGCTCCACATGCGGTCCGCAAATGGATGAAGCCGCTGCTCGAGATTCTCGCAGGCGTGCCGACGGTCGTTTACGGCTATTTCGCGGCGCTGACTGTCGCGCCGATGATCCGCGACTTTGCTGACAGTGTCGGTATTCCCGGCGCGAGTTCGGAAAGCGCACTGGCGGCGGGCCTCGTCATGGGCATCATGATCATTCCGTTCGTGTCGTCTATGGCCGACGACTCGATTGCTGCCGTGCCGCAGTCGATGCGCGACGGGAGCCTGGCGATGGGGGCCACCACATCCGAAACCATCCGCAAGGTCATTGTGCCTGCAGCACTGCCCGGCATTGTCGGTGGCGTCCTGCTCGCAGTCAGCCGCGCCATTGGCGAGACCATGATTGTCGTCATGGCGGCGGGCCTCGCCGCAAACCTGACGGCCAACCCCTTTGCGAGCGTCACAACCGTGACGACCCAGATCGTCCAGTTGCTGACCGGCGATCAGGAATTCGACAGCCCGAAAACGCTCGCCGCCTTTGCGCTGGGGCTCGTGCTGTTCGTCGTCACCCTGCTCCTCAACATTGTCGCACTGCGCGTCGTGAAAAAATATCGGGAGGCTTATGACTGACGCACCCGCCCGCTTGCCGACCGACTGGAAAACTGGTGCGATGCACGCGCGCATCCGGCGTCGCTATCGTAGCGAGCGGATTTTCCGCCTCCTTGGGCTGAGTGCCGTTCTGCTTTCGGCGGGCTTTCTTGTGTTTCTCCTTTTCACGATGATCTCGGGCGGTGCGCGCGGTTTCACACGCACCGAAATCGCCATTCCCTTTGACTTGAAAGCAATGGGCATCAACGCCCAGTCGGCACAAGCCGGCGTAGGCTTGACCGAAGTGCCCGCGCTTGCCGCCGACCGGGCCTTCGGAACCGGGGCTGGCGTGGCGGTGTCCGACAATGGCTGGCTTACCCTGCGCAGTGAGATCAACCAAGACCCGTCGATCCTGACGCGGCCAACAATCATAAAAATCCCCGCCTCGTCCACGTTCGCCATGGCCGAGCGCGGCGCGGGTAACCCAGCAGCGTTGGCACTTCATAAGAGGCTTGCGGACCGCGGCGTGGTCTCGACTGGATTCAACAGTAGCTTCCTGTCGAACAGCGATGCGACCGACCCGGTCCAGGCCGGGATATGGGGCGCATTCAAAGGCTCTTTGCTGACCATGTTCATCACGCTTGTGCTCGCATTTCCGGTAGGCGTCCTGTCGGCGCTCTACCTTGAGGAATATGCGCCCCGGAACAAATGGACCGACTTGATCGAAGTGTCGATCAACAACCTCGCCGCGGTTCCCTCGATCATTTTCGGGCTGCTCGGCCTTGCCGTTTTCCTTAGCATGTGGGGAATGCCGCGATCTGCGCCGCTGGTCGGCGGTCTTACGCTCGCACTGATGACGATGCCGGTAATCGTGATCGCCGGTCGCAATGCGATCAAATCTGTCCCGCCGTCGATCCGCGATGCGGCCCTTGCTGTTGGAGCCTCTCGCATCCAGGTCGTGTTCCACCATGTCCTCCCGCTCGCGCTGCCCGGCATCCTGACCGGCACAATCATCGGCATGGCGCGTGCGCTTGGCGAGACGGCGCCCTTGCTCATGATCGGGATGCGCGCCTTTGTCGCGACGCCACCCGGCGGGATCAGTGACCCCGCGACTGTCCTGCCCGTCCAGATTTTCCTCTGGTCCGACGAAGTCAGTAAAGGCTTTATCGAAAAGACAAGCGCGGCGATCATCGTCCTGCTTGTCTTCCTCCTCGCGATGAATGCCGTCGCAATCTACCTCCGCAACCGCTTTGAAACCCGCTGGTGATTTGATGACAAACAAGATGACGGCCCGCGACGTTTCGGTCTGGTACGGCCAGAAACAAGCGATCAACAATGTGTCGATTGATGTGGACATGGAAAATGTGACCGCTTTCATCGGACCGTCGGGCTGCGGCAAGTCTACGTTCCTGCGGACTCTCAACCGCATGAATGACACTGTCGCGTCAGCGCGCTTCGAAGGCGAGATCACTCTCGACGGCGAGAATATCTATTCACCGAGCATGGACGTCGTGCAGCTCCGCGCACGCGTTGGCATGGTGTTTCAGAAACCCAATCCGTTTCCCAAGTCAATTTACGAAAACGTCGCTTATGGCCCGCGCATCCACGGACTTGCGTCGTCCAAAGCCGAAATGGACCGCATCGTTGAGGAATCGCTGAAACGCGCGGGCCTTTGGGAAGAAGTCAAAGACCGCCTCATCGAAAGTGGCACTGCTTTGTCGGGCGGACAGCAACAGCGCCTATGCATCGCACGCGCCATCGCCGTCGATCCTGAAGTCATCCTGATGGACGAGCCCTGCTCGGCACTCGATCCCATTGCGACGGCCAAGATCGAGGAGCTGATCCACGCCCTGCGCGGCCGCTATGCCATCGTCA
>JAYUYR010000107.1:0-2548 GCA_043752405.1 Sphingomonas sp.
ACGACGGTAAGCGCAAAGGACGCTGCACCGATGCCGACGACCCAGAAGCGATGGTCGAGCACCCAGGCGAACCGACGCTTCCAGCCGCTGTGCGCGGCCTTGAACGACACCGCCCAACGCTTGTCGAGCGACCATTGGAGCAACACCAGATAGCGCCGCATCAGCCAGTTTTCGCCGTGGGTGGCAGGGCCGTGGCTTTTCAGGAAATAGGCGGCGACCATCGGCGTGATTAGGCGCGCGACGGCGAGACTGATCAGCACCGACACGACGATCGTCATCCCGAACTGCTTGAAGAATTGTCCGGTCAGGCCGGGCATCAACCCGACCGGCAGAAACACCGCAACAATGGCCATTGTGGTGGCCAGCACTGCAAGGCCGATCTCGTCGGCGGCATCGATAGAGGCTTGGTATGCGGTTTTGCCCATGCGCATGTGCCGCACGATGTTTTCGATTTCGACGATGGCGTCATCGACGAGGACACCGGCGACAAGGCTGAGTGCCAACAGACTGATTCCGTTGAGCGTGAACCCCATCATCGACATGAACCAGAAGGTGGGGATTGCTGACAGCGGGATGGCCAGCGCGGAAATCGCGGTTGCGCGCCAGTCGCGCAGGAACAGAAACACGACGAGCACCGCCAGTGCCGCCCCTTCCCACATCGCATCGATGGCGGAGGTGTATTGTTCGCGCGTGTAATCGACGCTGGTGAAAAGCTGAGTGAATTTGACTTTGGGATTCTCCTTCTCGAGCTTTTTCAGCATCGCGACGCCTTCGTCATAGACGGTGACGTCGGAGGAGCCTTTCGACTTCGTCATTGAAAAGCTCAGGACCTGGCGCCCGTCCATTTTGGAAACGTTGCGCTGTTCGGCGTAGAGATCGCGCACCGTGGCGATGTCGGAAAGCTTGATCGAGAGGCCGTTGCCGGTCGAGATCATCGTTTCGCCCAGCGCAAAAGCACTCGACGCATTGCCGAGAACGCGAACCGACTGTTCGGACCCGCCTATTTCGGCGCGTCCGCCGGCGGCATTGAGATTCATCGCGCGTAATTGCTGATTGACTTGTGCAGCCGTGACGCCCTGACCCTGCATCCGCATCGGATCGAGGATCACACGGATTTCGCGGCTGACTCCGCCCGACCGTTGGATGCTGGCCATGCCGGGAACCGTGAGCAACCGTTTGGCGACAGTGTTGTCGACATACCAGCTCAATTCTTCGATTGTCATGTCGACTGCTTCGGCTGAATAATAAGCGATGGGACTGCCATCCATGTCGATGCGCTGAATCTGTGGCTCGAGGATGCCGTCAGGCAAGTCGCCGCGGATGTTGGCGATGGCATCACGGACGTCGTTGACCGCGCGATCAACGGGTGTGCCGATCGAAAACTGGACGAAAGTCTGTGAGTTTCCCTCGTCGATGCGTGTCGACATCGAATCGACGCCGTTGACGCCGCGTAATGCTGCTTCGACCTTTTGTGCGACCTGCGTTTCCATTTCGGTCGGCGCGGCACCGGGCTGGACGACGATGATCTGTGCCGCAGGAAAGCTGACGTCAGGGTTATTGTTTACCTGCATCCGCACGAAACTGAGAACACCGGCAAGTGTCAGCGCTACGAAAAGCACGATCGGCACAACCGGATTGCGGATGGACCAAGACGAAATATTGCGAAAACTCATGACCGTCACCCACACCCGATGCATACTGTATTATTTGAGCAATACAGCAAGCAATTGTGGTGTGCAAGTAGCGAATCCTGCATTCGCACTATGCAATTATATTTGAACCAAAACGACGCATTCACGCGTTGAGCATACTAGCAATTCGTAATATAATGGCGAACAAATCATGAATATAGAAAGATCATTTCATGATCAAATGGTTTGGAACCCTTAAGCCTTGTTACAAGGGCCGCACCTTTGCCTTAGGTCGGCTCGATGGTCTCATCGTTAATGCATCGAGCGATACGATCATCTTTGGGGTCGATAATGAGGATGAATTTCTGACGGCTGAATCTCTGAAAGGCGTGATGCGATGGATTCTACAAAGCCACATCAATGACGGTGCAAAGTTGCACTGGCGATTTTCGTCGGTCGTTATGCCCGTTGTGGAGCTGGCAAATCTTTTGCAGCGCTGGGATGAAACTGGAGAGCCACCGTTGTTATCAATCATTGATTTGGTCGTGGGTGAAGACCAACACTTAACAGGCGGTATGGCCGCTTTCGTCGGCTATGAAATTGCGGCTCAGTTTAGCACGCCAGAACAGTCACGCGACGCCGCGCGCATTTTGGGACGAGTGGCGCGCCATGCGCTGATGACTGGTGGTCTTGATCGCGCAACAGTATTTGAAGGCTTTGACGGGCAAGCTTTACGCCTGGATTGGGACAAACCGAAGATGGTTACGATTATATTGTAGTCCCTCCACAACGGACATGATTAGCGCTGACACGGCCCATAACCCCCGCGTATAATTTGGCAGTGCGCCAGTTGTGCAGAGAGGCTTCAGTCTGAATGCGTGTGCCCTTTGCATCGGTTAATCTGCCGGGTAACATAT
>JAYUYR010000108.1:0-2538 GCA_043752405.1 Sphingomonas sp.
CGTGCCGTTCTCGACGCCATTGGGCAGCTTCAGGTCGATCGTCTTGCCGTCGGCCAACGTGATCCGTTGCGGACGACCGGCGGCAGCATCCTCAAACGAAACGGCGAGGCGGTAAGCGGCGTTTGCGCCCTTTTGCGGGGGCGCAGCACGCCCGCCGAAGCCGCCGCCACCGCGACCGGCGCGTCCTCCAAACAATCCTTCGAAGATATCGCCGAAGTCTGCGCCACCGGCTTGGGGGCGGAACCCGCCGCTGCCACCGCCGCCAAAGCCAAAGGGGGCTGCAGGATTACCGTCGCCGTCGATTTCGCCACGGTCGAAACGCGCGCGCTTATCGCTGTCCGACAGCAAGTCATAAGCAGCGGTGACGGCGGAAAACCGGTCGGATGCCTTGGGGTTATCCTTGTTCTTGTCGGGATGAAGCTCCTTCGCGAGCTTGCGATAGGCCTTTTTGATGTCGGCGTCGGTCGCACCGCGCGCCACGCCAAGCACTGAATAGGGGTCTGCTGCTGCCATGAGTGTCAGTTATGGGCTGGCGCGAGACTGTGCAATGCTTCGAGCGGTTCGACGTCGACCGCGACCGTCATCGTCCGGGCACCCGATCCAAGAAAAATACCGTCAATCGGCGCAATTTCGGAATAATCACGGCCAATCGCAGTGACGATATGGTCGCCCGCCATCCATATGCCATTGGTCGGATCGACACCGACCCAGCCGCGATCAGGGCCGCACCACAGCAGAACCCAGGCGTGCGTTGCGTCCGCGCCGACTAGACGCGCCTGCCCCGGCGGCGGGATGGTGCGCAGATAGCCCGAGACATAGGCCGCCGGGAGCCCTGCCGACCGCAGCCCCGAGATCATGATCTGGGCAAAGTCCTGACACACGCCGCCGCGCTTGGCGAAGGCTGCGGCAGGCGGGGTGTCGGTTTTGGTTGCGTCGGTATTGAAATCGAAATCGCGCTGGATACGGCAGGCGAGGTCGATAGCAGCGTCGAGGCACCCGCGCGACGGGTCAAGACTGGCCGCGCAATAGTCGGCGATGCCCGCATCAAGCGCGATCATCGGTGACGGGAACAGGTAATTGGCAGGCGACGCGGCCGAGACATCACGGCTTTCGCGCGCCCACAGCGATATGCTGGCAAGGTCGGGATCATCGGCGCGGATGTCGGGAATGTCGCGTTTCACGTCGACGACCGCGTGGCTGACGATGCGCAGGTCGGTTACCGCTTCGGGGATGACCAGTCGCGTGACATTGGCGAGCGAGGCATCGGCGCGTCCGAACGAAAACTCGCCCGAGGGTATGGTCGCCAGACTATGCTCAACCAATGTCTGCCCCGACCAGATAATCGGTTTCAAACGCAAGTTGCAGCGCGCGAACCTGACCGGCACGGAATAAGTGAACCGCGTTTCATGAGCGATGCGGTATCTCACGCCGCGATGCTCATGCCAGCGTCAGCCCCGGTCCGCGCAGGGGTTCGCCGCCGCGCAGGAAGAAGCGATTGGCGATTGCATCCGAAGTCGTCAGCAGCTGGTTTTCAAGACTGCGGATTGCATGGTCGTTGAGTGTGACCGCTGACAATGTCGCCAGTTGCGCGACCAATGCGTTGGCAAATTGCTGTTGGTCCTCGGCCATGCCGTCGTCGGACAGGCGCGGAAGGGCAGCCAGATGCGTCGCAATCGCATCGACCTGAAACGCCAGGCTTCGCGGGTTGCTAGTGTCGAGCGCAATCAGGTCGCGCACCGCAATCGGCGCGAGGCCGGTGGGGTAGCGCTGGCGGTAGCCAATCGCGCTGTTGGCGAGTTCGAGAAGCGCCGATAAGTCATCGGCGGTCGCGGCATCGCTGCCCAGCGCGCGCAGCAGGCGGCACACGGTTATCGCTCGTTCGATGCGGCGGCCAAGATCAAGGAAGCGCCACCCCGCTGTTCGCCCCATGTTTTCCGCCGAAAGCCCGGCCAGCGCGGCAAAGCGTTCGTGCAGTTGCGCCGCGCGTGCCGAAATCGAATCGCGTGTGGGAAAAGGCGCATCGAGCAGCCGCCAGACATCGGTGGCGAGGCGTTCGCGTGACCCTTCGCCGATGTCGCGGGCGTGGCGCAACAGGCTGCGGACGCTCGACGCTTCGCGCGAATCATCAAGCGCGGCGCGTGCGAGTGCAATGATATCGGCATCGCGACCGCGCGCGATTTTTGCGGCTGCACCACTTGCTACGATCAAACCGCCGAGCTTTGCGACTGTGTCGGGGGCGAGCAAGGCACCGCCATCGACATCGATCGATCCACCGATTCCAGCGCGGACCAGCCCCAGAACCGATTCGGCACGTTCAAGATAGCGTCCCAGCCAGAATAGATTGTCGGCAACACGGCTGGGCAAGGTGCCGGGATTGCGCCGGATCGTTACCTGTTCGGCAGCGGGCATCAGGGTGATCGGTGTCACCGGCGCTTCGCTGACGATGCAGACGTCGGCGGAGAATGCCCCTTCGCCCATGACGGCGGCCCGGACGTCGAGATGCTCGCCTATCCGCGCAAAGCCGCCGGGCATGACGCT
>JAYUYR010000109.1:0-2538 GCA_043752405.1 Sphingomonas sp.
CGATTCATGCATCATCTCGCTCAGCGTCGGATGCGCGAACACCGTTTCCATCAAATCCGCTTCGGTCGTTTCCAACTGTCGCGCGATAACGTAACCTTGGATCAGTTCAGTGACTTCAGCCCCCACCATATGTGCGCCGAGCAACTCGCCAGTCGCAGCATCGAACACCGCTTTCACGAATCCTTCGGCTTCGCCAAGTGCAATCGCCTTGCCATTGCCAATGAAGGGGAACTTGCCGACTTTAACTGCGCGCCCCGCTTCCTTTGCCTTCGCTTCGGTCAATCCTACCGACGCCACCTGCGGCCGCGAATAGGTGCAGCCGGGAATATTCCACGTCGTAAACTTATGCGGTTTCAGGCCCGCAATCGCTTCGACGCAGACGATGCCCTCATGACTCGCCTTGTGTGCCAGCCAAGGCGGCCCCGTCACGTCGCCGATGGCATAGACGCCGGGCACATTTGTAGCGGCATAGCCATCGACGACGATATGCCCGCGCTCGGTCTTAACGCCCAGCGCTTCGAGTCCGATATCCTCAGTATTTGGCACGATGCCGATAGCGACGATGGCGTGGCTGAAGGTTTCGGTGCTGATCTTGCCATCGGGCATTTTAAGTTCCGCCGTCACGCCGTCCGCGTTGGCGTCGAGCTTTTGCACGCCAGTCGACGTGTGGAGCTTCATGCCTTGCTTGGTCAGCGCCTTGTGCATGAACTCGGAAACTTCGGCATCCTCGACGGGCAGCACGCAGTCGAGCATTTCGACGATCGTCACTTCGGCACCCATGTCCGAATAGAAGCTTGCGAACTCAACCCCGATTGCGCCCGACCCGATGACAAGCAGCTTGGTCGGCATTTCGGGCGGCACCATCGCGTGGCGATAGGTCCAGATGCGCTTCCCATCAGCCTTGGCAAAGGGCAGGTCGCGCGCGCGGGCGCCGGTCGCGACGATGATGCTCTTGGCTTCAAGCTCGCGCACCGCGTCGCCGGTCATGACTGAGAGTTTACCCGGCGCCGTCAGCTTGCCGACGCCCTCAACCACGGTCACCTTGTTCTTCTTCATCAGCCCCTTGACGCCGGCATTCAGCTGCCCCGCGACTTTGCGGCTGCGCTCGGTCACTTTGGCCAAGTCGAACGACACCCCCGTCGCCGACAGCCCGTAGGCATCGGCATGCGTCATGTAGTGATAAATCTCCGACGTTCGCAGCAACGCCTTGGTCGGAATGCACCCCCAATTAAGACAAATCCCCCCCAGCCGCTCGCGCTCGACAATCGCGACTTTCAGCCCAAGCTGCGACGCACGGATGGCGGCGACATAACCGCCGGGCCCGGAACCGAGGATGATGAGGTCGTAAGTTTCAGGCATGAGATGCAAATCTTTCGCGGATAAACGTCCATAGTCTTGCTAAAATGCTGTAACCTTTACCGTCCAGCAGGGTCGTTTCCGGACCAATTCTCGACCAATCAACACAACTTTCTTCGGCTAGCGCACATCGGAAGGCTTTCCGCTGCTCGGGTGAGGCAGCTGTCTCAGGACTAATACGCTCAACAGAAGCCCAAAGATCGCCGACCTTGATCCATGTCGATGCATCTCCAACAGGCACCGGAACATTGATCGCCTCAAAAGCGTCTTGGATCACGTGATACTCGTCCCCATCGCCCCAAAGACCGAGTGTCACGAGAGCGTCCACTTTTAGGCCACCAACCCCAACGGCATCTCACACAGGTGCTTGAACGCTGCCATCAGCTTGGCCCCGTCCGACCCGTCAATCGCACGGTGGTCAAACGAACCCGTCGCGCTCATCACGGTCGCAATCGCCAACGCATCGTCGACGACATAGGGCCGCTTTTCGCCAGCGCCGATCGCCATGATCATCGCTTGCGGCGGGTTGATGACGGCTTCGAACTGCTTGATCCCGAACATGCCCATGTTCGAAAGGCTCGCGGTGCCGCCCTGATATTCTTGCGGTTGCAGCTTGCCCGCCTTTGCCTTGTCGGCGAGCGATTTCATTTCGGACGAGATTGCCGACATCGCCTTGTTCGCCGCGTCCGCCACAATCGGCGTGATGAGCCCGCCGTCGATCGACACCGCGACCGATATGTCGGCACGGCTGTATTGGATCAGTGTATCGCCCGCAAACGACACATTGCACGCGGGCACTTCGATCAGCGCGGCGGCAAGCGCCTTGATCAGCATGTCGTTGACGCTCAGCTTTATGCCGCGCGGCTCAAGCGCTGCGTTCAGTTCCCCGCGCAGCTTGAGCAGCGCGTCGAGGCGGATATCGACCGTCAGATAGATGTGCGGCACCTGCTGCTTGGACTCGGTCAGGCGGCGTGCGATCGTCTTGCGCATGTTGCTGAGCTTGGCGGCTTCGTGCGGAATGTCGGTTTCGAACGGCGTCGGGGTCTTTGCTTCGGCGGGCGCGGCAGGAGCACCCTGCGCTACAACCTCGGCCTGCTGGACGGGCTTGCGACCCGAAGCCTTGCCAAGGTCGGCGCGGACGATGCGGCCACCCGGGCCCGAGCCGGTCAAGCTGGCGAGATC
>JAYUYR010000110.1:0-2532 GCA_043752405.1 Sphingomonas sp.
TCCCGCGCTTTCCGCTTGCCAACCTACCGTGGTTTTATTGGGTAGCTTTTATCGCAGGATCAATTGGTGGAGCATGGGCTTGGGCGTCGAAGAAATGACCCGTCTCACCACCGCCTTCAGCAACGGCCCAGCCCTAATCACCTTCGTCACCGCAGGCGACGGCCCTACCGCTGCAATTCTCGACGCGCTCGTCGCGGGCGGTGCTGATGTGATCGAGCTCGGCATGCCATTCACTGATCCGATGGCCGACGGTCCCGCGATTCAGGCGGCGAACCTGCGCAGCCTGAACGCAGGCACAACAACCGCCGACATCTTCCGCATCGCCAGCAACTTCCGCGCGCGCCATCCCGACATTCCCCTCGTCCTCATGGGCTATGCCAACCCCATGACGATCCGCGGTGCCGACTGGTTTGCTTCCCAATGCCAAGCCGCAGGCGTCGACGGCGTCATTTGCGTCGACCTCCCGCCCGAGGAAG
The DNA here is from genome assembly GCA_043752405.1 of Sphingomonas sp. Taxonomy (GTDB): domain Bacteria; phylum Pseudomonadota; class Alphaproteobacteria; order Sphingomonadales; family Sphingomonadaceae; genus Sphingomonas_O. The sequence goes on from JAYUYR010000110.1 coordinate 477, forward strand.
ACCAGGAACTTGGCCCCGCCCTTCGCGTCGCCGGGATCAGCCCGATCCGCCTCGCCACCCCCACCACCGACGCCGCGCGCCTACCAACGGTTCTCGATGGTGCCAGCGGCTTCCTCTATTACGTTTCAGTCGCGGGGATCACCGGCCTTCAGCAAGCCGTGCAGACCAGCATCGAAACCGCGGTCGCGGCGCTGAAAGCTGCGACCACCCTCCCCGTTGCCGTTGGCTTTGGCGTCCGCACCCCCGAACAGGCTGCCGCCATTGCCCGCGTCGCCGACGGCGTCGTCGTCGGTTCAGCCATCGTCGAAATCATCGCCAAACATGGTTCCGACGCCGCCCTACATGTGCAAAGCTACGTCCGCACCATAGCTGATGCGGTGCATGCCCAGTCCCGACTTCCCTGAGCTTGTCGAAGCCTGTCCTGAGCGGCTGCCTCAGGCGGCCAGCCGAAGGGGGCTGTTCTTCTCTGGCGCTATCGGCGCGAAAGAAGGACAGGGCTTCGACAAGCTCAGCCAAGTTGGTTTTGTTTTGGACCGCTGTCCTTTAAGGAACTGAAATGTCTTGGCTCGATCGTGTCCGCAACAGCATCCCCTTCATCGCCAAGCGCGAGACGCCCGACAATCTGTGGGTCAAATGCCCCGGCTGCGGCCAGATGGTCTTTGCGCGCGAATATGAAGAAAATCTGTCGGTTTGCCCACAGTGCGGTCACCACGGACGCATCGGACCAAAGGCTCGCTTCGAACAGATTTTCGACGAAGCCTACACCGAGCTGCCCACCCCGCGTGTTGCCGAAGACCCGCTCAAGTTCCGCGATACCAAGAAATACACTGACCGCATCAAGGCGGCCCGCGCCGCCACCGGCGAACATGACGCGCTGATCAACGCGCGCGGCAAGATCGGCGGGCGGGGTGCCGTGGTCGGCGTGCAGGACTTCGCCTTCATGGGTGGATCGATGGGCGTCGGCGTCGGGGCTGCCTTTGTCGCCGGAGCCCGCGCTGCGATTGCCGACAAGTGCCCTTACATCATCTTCACGGCAGCAGGCGGCGCGCGGATGCAAGAGGGCATCATGTCACTGATGCAGATGCCGCGCACGACGGTCGCCATAGCTGAACTGCGCGAGGCGGGGGTGCCCTATATTGTCGTCATGACCGACCCGACGACCGGCGGCGTGACCGCGAGTTACGCAATGCTTGGCGATATCCAGATCGCCGAGCCCGGCGCGCTGATAGGCTTTGCGGGTCAGCGCGTCATCGAATCGACGATCCGCGAGAAACTGCCCGAGGGCTTCCAGCGCGCCGAATATCTCCTCGACCACGGCATGTTGGACATGGTGGTCGCACGCGCCGAACTGCCCGCGACGCTCGGGATGCTGATCGGCTATCTGGTGGACAAGCGGAAAGCTGCCTGACTTTGGCTGACCACGCCCGATCGGACGACCCCGCCGTTCAGGCGCAGCTTGATCGCTTTGCGCAATTGTCGCCGGGTCGGGACATCCTCGGCCTCGAACGCATTACGGCATTGCTCGCGACGCTGGGCAATCCGCAGGACCGCCTGCCCCCCGTATTTCATGTCGCAGGGACCAACGGCAAAGGTTCGACCTGCGCTTTTCTGCGGTCGATCCTCGAAGCGGCAGGTAACACCGTCCATGTCTATACGAGCCCCCACCTCGTCCGCTTCAACGAACGCATCCGTGTCGCGGGCAAGTTGATCGATGACGAAGACCTCGCGCCCTTATTGTCCGAAGTCCTCAACCGCGCGGAAGCCTATGACATTGGCCCCAGTTTCTTCGAGGCGACGACGGCGGCGGCGTTGCTGGCGTTCAGCCGCACGGCTGCCGATTATTGCGTGATCGAAGTCGGCCTCGGCGGTCGCCTTGATGCGACAAATCTTGTCACCCCCATTGTCTGCGGCATCGCCCAAATAGGCATCGACCACCAAGCATTCCTCGGCGACACGCTCGCAGAGATTGCGGGGGAAAAGGCCGGGATTGCCAAGCCGGGCGTGCCGCTCGTCTGCCTGTCGCAACCACCCGAAGCTCTCGATGCTATCGAAGCTG
>JAYUYR010000111.1:0-6583 GCA_043752405.1 Sphingomonas sp.
GGCGCGCAGACAACTTCGGTGAAAATGCCACTGATCGCTTCGGCGGTTGCCCCGTCGAGCGGACGGTTGACCGCGATGATACCGCCAAAGGCAGATACCGTGTCGCAGGCAAACGCAGCTTGATAAGCCTCTATCAACGTGTCTGCGCTCGCGACACCGCACGGGTTGGCGTGTTTGACGATGACGACGGTAGGTGGCCCGTCGCGGAACTCGCTGACCAGTTCCAGTGCGGCATCGGCGTCGTTATAGTTGTTGTAGCTTAACTCCTTGCCTTGGACCTGAACGCCCTGCGCGATGCCGCGATCCGTTCCACCGAGATACAGCGCGGCGACCTGATGCGGATTTTCGCCGTAACGCAACGTCGTCGCGAGCGTGCCGCCCGTCGTGACGGTGGGCGGGAACATGACCCCTTGATCGACGTTCGCAAACCAGCCTGCGATCTTCGCATCATAGGCGGCGGTTACGGCATAGGCTTTCGCCGCCAGCCGCTTACGTTGGTCGAGTGTCGTCGTGGCGCTGGCAAGATCAGCATAGTCGGCGGGGTCAGTCACGACGGCAACGAAGGCATGGTTCTTTGCTGCCGACCGGATCATCGACGGTCCCCCGATGTCGATGTTCTCGATTACTTCGTCACGGGCCGCGCCCTTTGCGACGGTCGCGGCGAATGGATAGAGGTTGACGACAACGAGGTCGATGGCGCCGATGTCATGCGCTGCCATTGCTGCCATGTGCTCGGCATTGTCACGCACCGCAAGCAAGCCGCCGTGGACTTTGGGGTGCAGCGTCTTGACCCGCCCGTCCATCATTTCGGGAAAGCCGGTAAGGTTGTCGATGTCGCGCACCGTCAGCCCGGCATCGCGCAGTGCCTTTGCAGTGCCGCCCGTAGAGACGAGTTCGACGTTGCTCATCGCCAAGGTTCGCCCAAGATCGACCAAACCGGTCTTGTCGGACACTGACAGCAGTGCCCGTCTGATCGCAATGTCCGTCATCTCATCCCGCCCTTTTCAGCAACCAGTCCACGGTCGCCCCGCCCGCCGGGGCGCTGCCCGAAACAACAAACTGCAACGTCGGCACGGGTCGTCCCGAGCTATCGATCCACAGGCTTTCCTCCACGGTCAGCGCGCCACCACGACAGCGGAATTGCCACAACGGCCCGCGATCGATGCGCAGCAATGCGGCATGCCCGTCGGCTGTTGGCGTCACTTCGACGCCGGGTGCAAGATGAAAACGGATAGCAAAAACGGCGCCGCCGACTTTACGACGGCGCGGCGCGGGGAGCAGCACATCTTCGCCGCGTAGTTCGCGACCATTGCCGGACAGCGCCAGCGTGCGCTTGTGGATGAAGCCGAAGCGTTTGGCATAGCCGTCATGGCTCGCTTCGATCTTACTGCCCCCTTCCAGTTCGCTACGGTCGAGTTCGACGGCGCGGACGCCCGCACCCAAGGTGCCGTCATTGTGGATGGCGGTTGAATTGCTGTCCCCTATCACCAGCGTCGAATGTGCCGCCGTCGTGCGCAGACCATTGGCGAGGTCAATAGCGATATTCGCTATGCCGCGCGCGCCACCACAATTGATGATCAGGCGTTTATTACCGTCGGATAGCTCGAAAGCGAGTGTCGAAGCCGAACCGCCACCGCCGATGCGGCTTGCGGGGGGTGGTGCGGCATCGGCGACCACCACCGTTGCGCCGCTTGCCATCCGTTGATAGCCCCAGTCGCGCGCCTGACGCAGCGGTCGTGTGCGCACACCGCTGGCTGCGACGATCTGCGCTATGCTTTCGGCAGAAACCGGGCCCGAACCCTGCCAGCTCGACAACGCGCCATCGCCCAAGGTGACACCATGCAGCGCCGCGACTGCGCGCAACTGCACACCTGAGAGAAATTCGGGGACTTGCTCACGCCGCGCATCATAGACTTGCGCCAGCATTGACAACAGGGCGATGGCTTCGGCCTGATCGACAGGGGACCGGCTGACCACGCCGCCATCTTCGCTTAAGCCGCTGAGGATTGCGCGCTGCAGCCCTGCCTCGCCAAAGGTCCGGCGCGGCTCGCCCCCCGGCACCAGCAGTCCAGCAGCGACGATGCCCGCCCACGCCGCCAGCCGCGCATTGCCCTGCGCCGCGCGATCCGCCCCGCGGTCGAGATGGCGAGCGCCGCGCGCAAGGCTGTTCAGCACCGACGACCGGTAAACCAGATCAGTCGATGACAGGATCAACGGCGCATGGCTTGCCCAAAACAAAGTCCGCCATCCGACCAGATCGGGTCGCCAACTGCTGTCGCTTACGGTGTCGCCATGTTTGGCGAGCCAGGCGCGCATCAATTGCTCGGCAAGCGGCGCACAAGCCCTTCGGTCGCCGAGTGCCGCCAGATCACGGAGCCATTCGAACCGGTGGAGGTAATCGCTGAACGGTGCTGACAGCCCGTCATCGCCGAATGTCACCGCATCAACCGATATGCTCTCACCACGCCAGCGGATCATGCCCGACATCATCCACTGCCCTGCCTGCCGGTTGCCCGGCATGGGATCGGTCGGTACTGCCAGCAGCTTCAGCGGATAGCGCCCTTTCAGCCGCATCGTGTGCAGCGGTGTCCGCCACGTCAGTCGATAGAACTGGTTGGCCAGCCGCTCGCCCAGCGACAGCCCCTTGTCGCCCACCCGGACAAGCCGTTTGCCAATTTCGATCTCGCCGCCATCCGTCACAGTGCCGGTCACTCGCCCCGTAGCGCACGTATGTTGGCGGCATAGGCCGGTGGCCCGCCCGTAAAGGTAGCGGTTCCGGCGACCAGCACATCGGCTCCCGCCGCAATCACGCGCGGCGCGGTTTGCGTCGTGATGCCGCCATCGACCTGCAATGCAATGTCGCGTCCGGTCTTGTCGATCATCTTGCGGATGGCTTCGATCTTGCGAAGCTGATTTTCGATGAAACTCTGTCCGCCAAACCCCGGGTTGACGCTCATGACGAGGATCAGGTCGATGTCGTCGATAAGATAATCGAGCATCTTGGCTGGCGTTGCGGGGTTAAGCGAAATGCCCGCGTGCTTGCCCAGTCCCTTGATCCGCTGCACCGAGCGGTGCGCGTGCGGCCCCGCTTCGGCGTGGACCGTGATGATGTCCGACCCCGCTTCGGCAAAATCGTCGAGGAACCGATCAACCGGCGCAATCATCAGATGGACGTCGAGGATTTTGTTCGTGTGCGGCCGCAGCGCCTTTACCACCATCGGGCCGATGGTCAGGTTCGGGACGAAATGGCCATCCATCACATCGACATGGACCCAGTCGCATCCGGCCGTGTCAATCGCACGCACTTCCTCGCCCAAACGCGCAAAATCGGCACTGAGAATCGACGGAGCGATGCGGACGGGTTGTTGCATGGACAGGCCTTAGCGGGGGGTGACAAACGCAGCAAGGCACCGTCGATAAAGTCAGCTACGCCTGAGCCGCGCGACAAAGAAACCGTCGAGGCCGCGTTTTGGCAGGATGCGGACTTGGCCGTTGGCATTTGGCAAAAGGCCTGCGGGGAGTTCGTCCGCGCTGATCGGATCGACGCTGAAACCACTTGCCTCGATCACGCCTTCGCCTTCCTCGCGCTCGAGCGAGCAGGTGGCGTAGATCAACCGCCCGTCAGGTTTCAGCCACGCTATCGCCCGCGCCAGCAACCGCGCTTGTAACGCCGATAACGCGGCGATGTCGCTCGCGCCGATCCGGTGGAGCACATCGGGATGCCGCGCAAAAGTTCCCGTCGACGTGCACGGCGAGTCGAGAAGAATGGCATCGACCGGCGCCGACGGTTCCCAGGTCATAATGTCTGCCAAGACGACTTCAGCCTGCAGTTTCGTGCGCGCCAGGTTCTCGTCCAACCGCGCCGAGCGGCCCGCGTGGTTGTCAACGGCAGTGACCGTCCAGCCTTGCGCGGTAAGTTGCATCGTTTTCCCCCCGGGTGCAGCACACAGATCCAGCGCTATTCGCCCGTGCCCTGCGCCCAGCAATCGCGCCGGAACCGATGCCGCCAGGTTCTGCACCCACCAACTACCGTCTTCATAGCCGGGCAGTGCTGTAATCGCCGTCCCGCGCGGCAGGCGGCGGTGTCCCGGTGCCAGTGTTTCCCCTTCCAACCCGCCATCAATCTCAGAATCGCGCAACGTCACATCGAGCGGCGGCGGTTCAGCCAGCGCCAGCGCCGCATCGGCCAGTGCCGCGTCCCCCCAAATCGCCCAGCGTGCCACAACGTCGGCGGGCAGCGTCGGCACTTCGGGCAGCAATACTCCCTGTCGCATCAATGTCCCGAAGACGCCGTGGACCAGCCGCCGTGGCCCGCCGAGCACCATCGGAAGCGCGGTCGCAATCGCAGCGTGCGGCGGTGTTTTCAGGATCAGCGTCTGAACAAGCGCAATCCTGAGCACCGTTCGCGCCTTGGCATCGTGGGGCAGGACAGTCGAGGTTGCCGAATCGATCAGCGCATCGAGATCGGGCAAGTGCCGCAAAACTTCGCTCGCGATTGCCAGCGCCAGCGCGCGGTCCTCGTGCGCGGCAATTCCCCGCACCGCATTCGCGCCCGCATTGTCGAGCGTCTGCCCCTGCCGCAAAACCGCATCAAGCAAGCGCAACGCCGCTTGTCGCGCGGGCAGGCCTGCGATTTGTCCTTCAACTTGTTTGGCGTCAGGCCTTGCGCCGCCGCCATATCCACCCGATTTGATCATCGACGCTCTTTAGGACATTGCTCGACATGAACAAGGACCGCCCCGCGCACGTGAAACCGCCCGCCTACCTGTCAAAAAGCAAACCCGTCCCCGCGCCCGAAGCGATCCCCCCGCAAACCGAACACGGCGGTAAGGCCGGTCCTGAACCGACGCGATACGGCGACTGGGAACGCGGCGGGATTTGCTGGGATTTTTGAAGGGGGAGTCCTGACCAAAGCGCCCCCGATGACGAAATCTATTCGTCGTCCGCCCCCAGATTGCCCATTCCGTGCCGATGTAGTTTGGAATAGAGGCTCTGACGGCTGACGCCCAGTATCTCGGCGGCTGATGCGCGGTTGTCCGATGTGTGAGCAAGTGCTGCTTCGATGCACAGCCGCTCGATGAGATCGGTCGATTCGCGGACGATATCTTTCAACGACATCCGCCCGACCAGATCGGTGAGTTGCTCGACCGAGCGCGGCAGATCGCGCTGTGCCGGGGGCAGGTCGCGCGAACGTCGGGCGGTTGCACGGATGTTAAAGCCATAGCACTGGCCGTCGTCGCCCGGGGCGGCAACCGCGGATATTTCAACGTCTTCCTGCGTGCCGTCAGCCGACCGCACGATCGTCGCAACATTGCGTGCTGACCCATGTTCGCGAATTTGCGCAATGATCAGGTCAAGGTCGATCCCGGCGCGCCCGACATAGGCACTTAACGGCGTGCCGCGGACGCGTTCAAGCGACGCCATCTGCGTCAGGTCGATAAACGCCGGGTTGACCGCTATCACGTTCAAATCGGCATCGGCGAGGACAAACGCATCAGGCATCCGCGCCAACATGTCGAGAATCTGCGCATCGCCCGGCCCGTCACGAAACCGGCTCGAACCGCTATCAATGCGGACAAGATAATAGCTTGTCTGATCCTGGCGGAAGATGCTGGCCGACAGTATCACGCTGCCGCGCCCTGCGGGCAGAGCGAGTGTCATCGGCGGCTGGTCAGCCGCACTGACCGCGCCGAGATAGGTCATCAGGTCGTCATGACCATGCGGATTGGTGATAATGCTCAGCGGGCGATTGACCAGACTGCCCTCAGGCACCCCCAGCAATCGTGTCGCAGCCGGATTGGCCTCGCGGATGCGGCGACTTTCCGAATCGACAACGAGGATCGCTTCGCTCGCGCGTTCGAACAGCATCCGGTAGCGCGATTCAGCCTGACGCAAGCGCAGGTAATCGCGTTCGAGCGACTGCTGGACCTGCATCAGCCGCTGTTGCAACACGGCATTGGCGCGCAAGTCGCGGCCCACCGCAATGACGCGCCCCTCGTTGCCCGACGCCAATGCCCAGTAGCGGACCGGTACGTTGCCCGTCGATGTCGGGTGGTTGACCTGACGCCAGCGGCTTGGGCCGCCCCCGGCTACCGCGCCGAGCATATCGGCGACTTTGGACCGGCTTTCGCTCGTGACAATGTCGCGCCAGCTTTGGCCGATCCAGTTTTCCGACCCCTCGATAGCGGGCTCATGACTAGCGATCGAGAAATCGATGATCCTACCGTCGGCTTCCAGAATGAGCACCAGATCGCCAGATGCCTCGGCAAGCCGCGCGGCCGACGAGGAATCAAGCGACCCCAGCGTCGAATTCGGCGTGCGGAGGGGAACGGTCAGGGCAGAAGCAATATTCACCGGGCGGGAGCCCCTTTAAGCAATCAGACGCAGAGATCGCTGCGCGCGGCAAAGTTATCGACAAGACGATGCGCCACAACCAGCGCTTCCAGCGCATCGGGTGCTGTCGCATCCGCCCCTATTTCAACGGCGAGTTCGGGCGCAACCGTAAAAATGCTCCCCCCCACCATAATCCCCACAAAGGGGTTGCGCGAAACACTGCGCACAGCGTTGATCAGCGACGGCGCAT
>JAYUYR010000112.1:0-2506 GCA_043752405.1 Sphingomonas sp.
GAATTCGGATTTGAGAACAAAGCGCATCACAAAAACCTTTCGCTGAACCTGATGTCAGCTACGTGCCCTGCACCCCGATGGTTTCACCCACACTGAACAGCGCGGTTATCCGCGGTTCAGCTTAGCGCCGCACATGCTTCCTGTATCCGTTTGCACGCCTCAGTCAGGATTGCTTCCGACGTCGCATAGGACACGCGGAATGCGGGACTCAATCCGAACGCCTCGCCGTTGACTGCAGCCACGCGCACATCATCGAGGAAGTAATCGATGAGGTCAGCATCGGTTTCGATCCGTTTCCCCTTGGGCGTCGTCTTGCCCATGCAGCCGGTGGCATCGGGATAGACGTAAAACGCGCCTTCGGGAGTCGGGCAGTGCAGTCCCGGTGCCTGGTTCAACATCGCCACCACCAGGTCACGCCGCTGCAGGAACGCGGCATTGCGCTCGGTCAGGAACGACTGGTCGCCCGACACCGCTGCCGTTGCTGCTGCCTGCGCAATCGAACAGGGATTGCTCGTCGACTGCGATTGCAGCTTGCCCATCGCCTTGATCAGCCATGCCGGTCCGCCCGCATAGCCGATCCGCCAGCCGGTCATGGCATAGGCCTTTGAACAGCCATTGATCGTCAACGTGCGCTCGTAAAGATCGGGACACACCTGCGCGATGGTCGCAAACGGCGTCGCGGCATACCAGATATGTTCGTACATATCGTCGGTCATCACCATGACATGCGGGTGGCGGCGAACGACCTCGCCCAGTGCCATCAGCTCGGTCGCCGAATAGGCAGCTCCCGTCGGGTTCGAGGGCGAATTGAGCAGCACCCATTTCGTGCGCGGGGTGATCGCCGCGTTCAACTGTTCGGGCAAAATCTTGTAAAGCTGGTTCGCGCCCGCGCGGAGGATCACCGGCGTCCCACCCGCAAAGTTCACGATATCGGGATAGCTCACCCAATAAGGCGCAGGGATAATCACCTCGTCGCCCGGCCCCACGGTCGCGACGAGCGAATTGAACAACGTATGCTTGCCCCCGACGTTCACGCTGATTTCATTGGCGGCATAGGTCAGGTCGTTGTCGCGCAGAAACTTGGCGGCAATGGCGGCTTTCAGCTCGGGCGTGCCGTCGACCTGCGTATATTTGGTCTTGCCCGCGCGGATGGCAGCAATGGCGGCCTCCTTGACGAAATCAGGCGTATCGAAATCGGGTTCGCCCGCCGAAAGCCCGATGACGTCGATTCCGGCACGCTGCATGTCGGCGACGCGGCCGCTCATCGCAAGGGTGGGCGATGGCTTGATGCGGTCGATGGCAGCGGAAAGTTGTGGCACGTCAAACCCCTCTATGACCGCCCGCCTATAGCGCGACGAGCTTTGCGGGCAACAGGCCGCGCCCTATTTTCCAGAAAGCCGCGCGGGCAACAGTCCGCGCAGCGCATTGCCGATGTAAAAGCCATTCGCCAAATCATCGGCACGCAAATCGGCCTCGCGCGCCGCGCCGGTCTCGATCAGCTCGGCGCGCAACACCCCGCCGAGCAGCCCGCGCGACAGCGGCGGCGTCAGCAGCATGGCGCCATCGCGCACGAAAATATTGGTAAAGCGTCCCTCGGTCAGAAACCCGTCGGGATGCATGAATGCAATTTCGAACACGTCCCGTCGCGCGACGTCATAAAAGCGGCGGTCGGTCGTTTTGTAGCGCAACCTGATGTCATCGCAATCCACCGGCAACGCCGCCAACCCGACTGTCACCGCTTCGCCCGGCGCTTCGGGCAACGGCCGTGTTTCAACAGCCATCACCCCGCTGCGCGCCAGCAACAGCCGCAACCGACAGGCTTTGCGCAACCGGAACGTCGCCGCCTGCAATTCGTTGCGCGCGGCATGACGGTCAAAGGCAAAATCCAGATCGCGTGCCGCGCTGCCCATTCGTGTCAGGTGCCGCTCGAGCCGCGCAATACCGTCGTTTGGGTCAAACGCCATCGTCTCGATCAGGTCGAACCGTCGGTCGCTAGCAATGAACGCGCCTTTGGCCAGACATTCGATCCATTCGTCGCGCGCGGACGAGTCCGCCACGATCCCCGAGCCGAGGCCGACCCGCGCGACACCATTGCCCAAATGCAACGTGCGGATTGCCACGTTGAACGCTGCCGACACACCGCAGGCGTCGATCCGCCCGATACTGCCTGTATAGACCCCCCGCGGGGTCGCTTCGATGTCGGCGATCGCTTCCATCGCCCGGATTTTCGGCGCGCCGGTGATCGACCCGCATGGATAGATCGCCCGCATGACGTCAATCGCGTCGAGTCCTGGCGTCAGATCGCCCGTTACCGTCGATGTCATCTGGTGCACGGTGGGATAGGTCTCGACGCGGAACAGGTCGGGCACTGCGACGCTTCCCGGTGTTGCGATCCGTGACAAGTCATTGCGCAACAGGTCGACGATCATCAGGTTTTCGGCGCGCTGCTTGGGATCGGCTTGCAGGCCATCCGCCGCCGCCCGGTCGGCATCGGGGTCGACACAGC
>JAYUYR010000113.1:0-2505 GCA_043752405.1 Sphingomonas sp.
GCTGGCATTGGCGCAGGGCAGATGAACCGGCTCGAATCCGCACGCATTGCTGCATGGAAAGCCAGAGATGCCGCCGAAAAGGCGGGCTGGGCCGAGCCACGCACCATCGGGTCTGCAGTCGCGTCGGACGCCTTCTTCCCCTTTGCCGACGGATTGCTCGCGGCGATCGAGGCGGGGGCCACGACCGTCATTCAACCGGGCGGATCGATCCGCGACGACGAGGTTATTGCCGCTGCCGACGCGGCAGGCTTGGCAATGCTGTTTACGGCGATGCGCCACTTTCGGCATTGATGCCGCGTTTGGCGAACAGCTTGCGGTCTTCAGGTTTGAACCCGAAGCGCCATATCAGCCAGGCATAAAGCGCAAGCATGACGGGCACGCCGATCAGCAGTTCGCTCCATTCGGGTGTTGCGGTCGCGATGCCGCCCACGGCAGCAGCGGCCACACTGGCAAAGAGCAGTGGCCAGCGCCACAATGACACCGGTGCTCCTAGCAACCGCGCGGCAAGGCGCGATTTGATGACGGCAGAGACGCCCAGAGATATCGCGAGCGCTGCTGCTGGCCCCGCCGCTTGCCACAACTCGGGCCAACCACGATCGCGCATGGCGATTATGAACAGAAAGGACAGCCCGGCTTGCAAGGCGAGCGCGCCAAGCGAAATCATCAGATTGCGGTGACGGGCGATATAGACCAGCGCCGATTCGCTGACGACAGCGGTTGCGGCCAGCACTTCGGCGAGCAGCAGGAACGCTAGCGCGCCGTTGCCGCCGACGAATGCCCCCGCCTTGCCGACCAAACCCATAATTGCGGCCCCCGGAATACCCAGTGCAAGCGCAACCCCGGCTTGCGCTGCCAATATCCAGAAACCCACCTGGCTGATGGCGGACGCGATTGCCGGACGGTCGCCGCTGTCAAGATTACGTGTGATGACCGGGCCGAGGACAGGATCGAAACTGGTCTTCAGCTTTTGCGGGAGCGAGGCCAGTTGTTGCGCGACATAATAAACGCCGACCGTGGCAGGCGATACGAACAGGCCCAAAATCGCCAGATCGATCCGTCGCGATCCCCATTCGATCGCATCGGCCGCCGCAAGCGGGAGGTTGCGACGCAGAAGCGGCATCAGCCTGTCGGCGCGCGGTCGCCACAGATGCGGCCACTGATAGCTCCTCACAAAGGGAACCAGTGCCGCGACGAACGCCGCCAGCACTGACGCGACATAGGCCAGGAGCAACCCGTCACGCAGCGAATACCACGACAGGACCAGCGCTGCGATGCTGATTGTCCACGGCTCGACCAGCGCGCGTGCCGTCACAGTGGCGCGCACATTGAAGCGATACGCAAGCGCGGCGAGCATGATGTCGGTGCCGGCAAAGGCGAAGATGACGAGCGGCAGCAGCCGATCGAAGCCGTTGATGTCACTGTTGGGAAACATCGCCTGTGGAAAGGCGATAAGGAGCGCTGTAAATACGCCCCCGACGATCAGCACCAGTGTCATCGCGTCCCATACGCTGTCCCCAGGATCGCGCCCCTCGTCGGTCAGTTGCAGCGCCAACCCGCGCTTTAGGCCGAGCGTCGCGATCTGAGCGGCGAATTCGACAACCAGCACGGCATAGGCAAGGCGACCCAACGCCTCCGGGCCATAAATACGTCCGGCAATGAACAGGAACGGGATGCGCCCCGCCAGCCGAAGAGCAAAGCCGACGAGATTGGTCCGCCCCCCACGCGCAAGGGCAGCTAGGTCGGCATCGGGATTGCTCAATGTGCGGCGCCCCAGCTCAGCCCTGTGCCGATTTCGACATCAAGCGGGACTGCGAGTTTGACCAGCGGTTCGGCGGCCGTGGCCATGACCGTTCGGATGACTGTGCTGGCCGCTTCGACGTCCGCAACGGGCAATTCGAAGACAAGTTCGTCGTGCACCTGGAGCAACATCCGCACGTTGGGTAGTCCTGCAGCAATGAGTGCGGGGAGCATTCGGACCATCGCGCGCTTGATGATGTCGGCGCTGGTGCCCTGGATCGGCGCGTTTATCGCGGCGCGCTCGCTGCCTTGCCGTTCGGCCTGATTCGCCGATTTGATGCGGGTAAAGTGGACTTTGCGACCGAACAGAGTTTGGGTGAAGCCGGTTTCGCGGACATGCTCCAGCGTCTCGGCGATGTAACGGTTGATACCGGGAAAGCGTTCGAAATAGCGGTCGATCAGCGCTTGTGCCTCGTCGACGGTCGTGCCCATCCTTCCGGCGAGTCCCCAGCGTGAAATGCCGTAGAGGATCGAGAAGTTGATCGTCTTGGCGCGGCCCCTGGTGTCGCGGTTTACTTCGCCGAAAAGTTCCATTGCGGTCAGCGAATGAATATCGTCGCCATTCGCAAATGCTTGTTTTAATGCGGGAACGTCGGCCATGTGCGCGGCGAGGCGCAGTTCGATCTGGCTGTAATCGGCGCTCAAGAGGATGTTGCCGGGTTCGGCGACGAAAGCTTCGCGGATGCGGCGGCCGTTTTCGGTGCGGAT
>JAYUYR010000114.1:0-2503 GCA_043752405.1 Sphingomonas sp.
GTCGCGGACCGCCTGCCCGCCGCGATGGACACCGCCGCGTGGGAAGCTGTCCGTCCCAATCTCAAGACCATCGCCGACGCCGCCGACTGGTGGCACGTCATCGAAGGACCGGTTGAGGCGGTAAATGCCCCCGAAGACGCCGCCTTCCTGTCCGAAGCCGCCGTGCTGGCGGCGGGTCTGGATTGGAGCGCCGACGCGCCGAATGATCCTTGGCACGCGCTGACAAATGCCCTCAAGACGTCAACCGGCCGCAACGGAAAGGCGTTGTTCATGCCGCTCCGCCGCGCCCTGACGGGGAGGGATCACGGGCCGGAAATGACGGCGTTGTTGCCGTTGATTGGGCGGAAACGGGCGGCGGAGCGACTGACGCCTGACAAGTGACGCTTGACGCACTATCGATATTCGGCTATCGAACATCGTGGAAATCGAAAGCATCCGGCATAAGGCGCTTCGGACGTTCGCTGAAACAGGCAAGGCGAAGGGGCTTCCCGGCAATCTCGTCGGTCGGTTGCGCAACATGCTGGCATGGATCAGTGTCATCGAATCCGCTGACGAACTGACAATGCCGCCCAACTTCGGCGCGCATGTGTTGACGGGAGATCGGGCGGGCACGTGGTCGCTCACGGTTTCGCGGAACTGGCGAATGACGTTCCGAATTAGCGCGGCGCAGGCCGTCGAAGATTTGGACTTGGAGGATTATCACTGATGGCCATCACCCTTCATTCGAGTTTTGCCGTACATCCCGGCGAATGGTTGCGCGCCGAGATGATCGAGCCACACGGCTTGAGCGTGACGATGACCGCCGAAAAACTGCACGTCACGCGTCAGGCAATGAGCAGCTTGCTCAATGGACGCGCTGGACTGTCCGCCGAAATGGCGATCCGCTTTGAAAAGGCGTTCGGTCTGCGCGCCGACACGCTGCTGCGGATGCAGGCTGCGCATGATCTTGCGGCGGCGCGAGCGCATGAGCGCGACATTCGGGTTGAGCGGATTGCGGCTTGATATGGCGCGATTACGGGCCGGACATGGCGGCGTCGTTGCCGTTGATCGGGAAGGAGCGGGCGGTTGGGGGTTGAGTGACTGGTGGTCTACAAATAAATTTCGGTCACAGATGGTTCGTCGAAAAGCTATCCTAAAAAGGTCACCTTTCAATTATGCAAAACCTTCCCAACCTCAATGATCTCGGCGTTCCTGTTGAACACTCGACGGAAGCCCAGATCGACAATGGGATGTCGGCGAATGCCAAGGTCGACGTAATTTTTCGTGATCATCGTGCTCGTTTGATCGGCGAGATCGGTCGTTCGTCAGTCGTACTTGGTTGCGTTGCGTGGTTGACGGATCGAGAAGTGCTTGAGGCGCTTGCGAATTGCCATCACGTCAGCATAGTTGTGCAAAAAGAAGATTTTCTTCGACCAGACATTGGCGGTCGGCAAGCTCAAAGCCTGCGGGCAGCTTATGCCCGTCTTCCATCGCCGCTCCAGCGCTATAGCTTACCCGGCGGCGTTTCCGAATTGAACTATGCGGGCGATCCCTCAATCGATCCTGTGCGCTGTGTGGGAAACCAAAATCGCGAGAAGCGCCCGGCATGGCCCAGAATGCACAACAAGTTTTTAATATTTTGTGATCAGGTGCTTAATCAAGATGAATGCCAAGTGCCGACGGTAGTGCCGCGTAGAGTATGGACTGGCAGCTACAATATCAGCAACAATG
Organism: Sphingomonas sp.; assembly: GCA_043752405.1. Lineage (GTDB taxonomy): Bacteria > Pseudomonadota > Alphaproteobacteria > Sphingomonadales > Sphingomonadaceae > Sphingomonas_O. The sequence continues at coordinate 1,711 of JAYUYR010000114.1, forward strand.
CGGCTTCCTCGTGGGAAAATGCCGTCTTAATCAACAACACTGAAATCGCTGATGCTTACGCACGAGAGTTTGCCCAGATTCTTGCCTTTTCAGAGCAATTGGACTGGACCAGCGACTGGATCGCACCCGAATATCGCATCGGCTCATAGTTTCGTAAAGAGAATGTTGCCCGGCTAAACCCCTTGCCCCCCAAACCGCGCCTCAATCCACCCAACCGCTGTCCCCCAGTCATCGATCCTCACATGCGCATCCGCTGCTGGCGGTGTGCGCTCGGCGATGAATGGTTCGGCGATCATGTGGAGCCGCCATACGCCGGGGGCGTGTTTGGCGACGCTTGTGTGATGATGTGCCAGATCGTCGACGAACACGGTCACGCTCGGCTGTAACTCGGCGACGAGGCGCGCGACGGGGTCGCCTTTGCCGCCCTGATTGGTTTCGACGCGGTGGGTGATGCCATGGCCGGTCAGCTGGACTGCGCGCGCTGTATTGAAATGATGGCCAAGGTTGGTGAGCACGACGATGTCGGCTTGTTCGGAGAGGACCGCCAAAGCCTCGCGCGCGCCGGGCACCAGCGTCTGCCGGTGCATCTCGGTTTCGAAAAACCCGTCGAGGAGCGGCCACACGTCCTCGCGCGCCACCGCCGCGCCCGTCCCGCGATGCTTTAGCGTATTCGAAAAATCACCGCCCTGCGGATCGAAGTCATAGCCCTTCACGTCGCGCACCCAGTCGCCGAAATGGCTGACCATGTGCAGCAGCACTTCGTCGCAATCGGTGATGAGGAGGGGGCGGGTCA
>JAYUYR010000115.1:0-6546 GCA_043752405.1 Sphingomonas sp.
GTTCTTGAGCGACTCCAGTTCGGCGATTAGCTCAGGTGGAATTTCCTGCCCCTTCGCCTTGAGCGTACCAAATTCCTGCGACAACAGTTTCCGCCGCGACTGGCCGATTTCGGTTTGCTGGATCGAGAGCCGCTTTTGCGCGTCTAGGGTGAGGATGTTACCCGCTGCCGCCGGAACTCCACGCCGTGCCAGTCCCGCGTCGAAGGCTTGCGGGTTTTCCCGGAGGGCTTTGATATCATGCATGCGCACGCCTATGACGATGGCCGTTGACCCCCGCAACCCCCGCACCTATAGGCGCGCTTCGTCTTTTTGGGGCGGAGTAGCTCAGCTGGTTAGAGCACGGGAATCATAATCCTGGGGTCGGGGGTTCGAGTCCCTCCTCCGCTACCACGACGCGATCATCATTCGCGCCATCGGTAACGAATGTCGCGTCCTTACCGAAAGTTGGGCATGGCCGACAGTATTAATACGAAAATGCTTATATTGGGGTCGGGGCCGGCGGGGCTGTCGGCGGCGATATACGCTGCACGCGCGGGTCTGAACCCGATTGTCGTACAGGGGATACAGCCGGGCGGTCAGCTGACGATCACGACTGACGTCGAAAATTACCCGGGATTCAAGGACGTTATCCAGGGTCCGTGGCTCATGGAGCAGATGACGGCACAGGCCGAACATGTCGGTGCAAAAATGATGTGGGATACGATCGTCGACGTTGATGTGTCGGCGCGGCCGTTTACGCTGACGGGGGACGGCGGCACGATCTACAAATGCGACACGCTCGTCATTTCGACGGGCGCACAGGCGCGCTGGCTGGGTCTCGACAGCGAAACGCGGCTGCAGGGCAAAGGCGTTTCGGCCTGCGCGACGTGCGACGGGTTTTTCTATCGCGGCAAGAAAGTCGTGGTGATCGGCGGCGGCAATACCGCCGTCGAGGAAGCGCTTTACATGACCAACCACAGCTCCGACGTGACCCTGATCCACCGCCGCGATCATTTGCGCGCGGAAAAGATTTTACAGGATCGGCTTTTTGCACATCCCAAGATCAACGTGCTGTGGAACAAGCGGGTGGATGCGTTTGTAGGGGGCGGCGATCCCGAAGGATTGGTTGGCCTCGACCTGATCGATACGGTGACCGGCGACACATCGCACATCGCAACCGACGGCGCGTTCGTCGCTATCGGCCATTCGCCCGCGACCGAGATTTTTAAGGGCCGTTTGCCGATGGACAGCGACAATTATCTGCTCGTCGAAACTGGATCGACGCGGACGTCGGTGCCCGGTGTCTATGCAGCGGGCGACGTGACCGACAAGATTTATCGTCAGGCAGTGACGGCGGCGGGCATGGGTTGCATGGCAGCGCTTGATGCCGAGAAGTTCCTGGGGATGGAGACATCGGCCTGGTAAGCCGTGCAATCGGCTTCAGGGTCACCTAGATCAGCACTATGAACGCCCCCGTCACCGAACTGACCGACCGCGCACGCGACGTGTTTCGCATCGTCGTGGAAAGTTATATCGATTCAGGCCAACCGGTCGGTTCGCGGACGATTTCCAAACTGTCGCCGCTCAATTTGTCGCCCGCATCGATCCGCAATGTGATGCAGGATCTGGAAGAGTTCGGCTTGCTTGCGGCACCGCATACCTCGGCGGGGCGGATGCCGACCGAAAGCGGTCTGCGCCTATTCGTCGATGGTATGATGCAGGCGGCCGAACCTTCGCAGGAGGAACGCGCGGTGATCGAATCAGGGCTGTCGGTGGGCGGACCGGTCGAGGGTGCCTTGGCGGCGGCAACCGTGGCGTTGTCGGGCTTGTCGGCCTGTGCGGGCATTGTGCTGATCCCGGCGCACGAGGTGCGGCTCAAGCAATTTGCCTTTGTGCCACTGAGCAAGGAGCAGGGGTTGGCGGTGTTGGTTGGCGATGACGGGTCGGTCGAGAATCGCGTAATCGACTTGCCGCCGGGGATGATGCCGTCCGATCTGGTCGAGGCCGGCAATTACATGTCGGCGCGCCTGTCGGGGATGACATTGGCCGAAGCGCAGGTACGTGTCGGGACCGAACTGAAGCGGGGTAGGGCTGCACTTGATGCGGCGGCGCGGTCGCTGGTCGAAAGCGGGCTGGCGGTCTGGACGAAAGACGGCGCGGCGCGACCGGTGCTCATCGTGCGCGGGGCTGCGAATTTGATCGATGATAATGCTACCGCCGACCTTGAACGGGTGCGCCAGTTGCTCGACGAGATCGAGGGGCAGGAGGAAATCGCCCGCCTTCTCGACAGCGCGCGTGAAGGAACGGCGACCAAGGTTTTCATCGGTGCGGAGAATAAATTGTTCGCGCTCTCGGGGTCATCGGTGATAGCGGCCCCCTATTGCGGACGCGACGGGCGCGTGATCGGTGTAGTCGGTGTTATTGGCCCGACGCGGTTGAACTATGCCCGCGTGGTTCCCATGGTAGATTTTACAGCTCAAACATTGACGAGATTATTGGGATGAATGACGAAGAACTGACTGCCGAAGACGAAATGATTGCCGAGGGCGCGCCGGGCGAGCCTGATCCCGAGGAGCGCTATGCCATGCTCGAAGCCGAACTGGCCGAGGCCAAGCAGAGCATTCTTTATGCGCAAGCCGAAACGCAGAACGTCCGCCGTCGCCTCGAAAAGGATGCGCAGGACGCGCGCGCCTATGCCGCGACGGGCTTTGCGCGCGACATCTTGTCGGTGGCCGATAATCTGTCGCGGGCGCTTGATGCGATTCCGGCGGAACTGCGCGACGACGACAAGTTCAAGGGGCTGGTCGTCGGCCTCGAAGCAACGGGCCGCGAGATCGATTCGGTGTTCCAGCGCAACGGCATAACCCGGATCGTCTCGGTCGGTGAAAAGCTCGACCCGAACCGCCATCAGGCGATGATCGAAATCCCGTCCGCGGACGTTGAACCCGGCACGATCGTGCAGGAAATGCAGGCGGGCTATATGATCAAGGAACGGCTTTTGCGGCCAGCGATGGTTGGGGTGGCGAAGGCGGGTTAGTTATCTTTTGCAATTCATTTGCCATCTGGAGAAGCCTCCGACGACCGCTTTCAAAATCGTCGACGGACAGCAGTGTGTATTGCGGAAAAGCGATGGCGTAATCGGCAGCATTATGGAACGCGGCAGTGGCCTCATCGCTGCGGTGCACGATCGTCATGATGCCATGGCCCAGATCATTGCGAATTCGCGTTAACGTCGCGATGTCCGCCGGCACTGTCGCAAATCTGTCGATGGCTTTTTTTGACAGGCGATGGTTCGCTTTTAGTTGCCCGAGCGCCTTCAATTTGTTGCCAAACGGAACTCTTGGGTCGAACTGCGGATCGTTGCTTGCAATAATGCGACTTATTGTTGCTTCAACCTGAGCAAACGCATCGAGGAACTGGCTGCGCCGAATTGAAAAGCTTGCGGTGGAGGATTGTTCTTTGCCTTCTGCAAACTGGCTCTGCGGCGGCTGCAGTGTCATGAGCGACTGGCGACTTTTTGATTGATCCGGTCGATTGCCTGCCGCGCATCGTCGAGCAGGGCAACGACTTCGGCACGCCGCGGATAGTCTGCGGCTTTGCGTCTGATTACTTTCAGATCGCGAAGCGCTGCGCGCATGGCAAGCAGGCTTTGCTCGTCGGGCGAGCCATCAACGGCGAAAGTGTGGGCCTGAAAAATCATGCGCCATTACTGCGGCACTATTGGTTAACGCAGCGTAAAAGGCAGAACGGTTCGATACTGCGCCAACGTCGGCGCGCCCGGAATAACCCGATTTTCGCGCAGCAAAAACGCATGACGCACGATCTCCGCCTGTTGCTCGATCCCGTAGCGCTTGAACGTCCAACCGGGCTTCAACGTATAGCTATACCGGCAAAACGGGTGTCTCCGCAGGATCAGGTTCATGCCCGATTGCTGCTGCCAGACATGCGTCATTTCATGGATGAACAATCCTTGCTCGTCGATATGCCGCTCACAGAAATCGCCGCAATAAAGATCGCCCTTGGGGTGGAACCAGATGTGCCCGTCAGGCGCCATCGCAACGCCGCGCGGTTGAAAAAACGCCCATTTGCGGTTGTGGATGCGCACCGCTTCATAATCGACGGCGCTGCCGAACACTGATTCCGCGAGTCTGGTTTCGGCGGGCGTCAGGAACCGTCCTGTCACTTGTCGCCCGCGCGCACCACTTTTGCGTCCACCGCAATCCGCTCTCCACTGGCGAAGACGAAAATCATCGGCAGGGTGCGTGGCGGTACAATGCCAGGGTTCACATTGAACATCATCGCATGTTTGCCGCCGGGTTTGAATTCGACAGCGCCCCCTGCCGGAATGTCGATGCCGCCGGTGATCGGTTTCATCGACATCATACTATCGTGGTTCATACTTTCGTGCAATTCGGTGCGGATCACGACGGGTGATGACACGCTGAGCAACCGGTCCGCCTTGGGCCCGCCAAAGACGGTGAAATAGCTCGCAGCGGGGCTCTTTGGCGTTGCCGCCAACCGCACCCATGCGCCATCGACGCGCAGCACGGGATCCGGCGCGCAACTCGCCAGCATCAGGGCGGCAAGGACTGTCAGGCTACGCATCGGGCACCGCTCCAAAATCAAACAATACGTCACGTAAAGCGGTCAAAAGGTTGCGGCAAGCATGACGCTACCTATATCGGCTCAGAACAAATCCAACGGGCGCCCGCGAAATCGCGTCGCCCCCTTAAAGCTATGGGGTATTTTGAAATATGGCTAAAGTTATCGGGATTGACCTTGGCACGACCAATTCATGCGTTGCCGTCATGGAAGGCGGCAAGCCCAAGGTTATCGAAAATGCCGAAGGTGCGCGCACGACACCATCGATTGTCGCTTTCGCCAAGGGCGGCGAGCGGCTGATCGGCCAGCCCGCCAAGCGTCAGGCGGTGACGAACAGCGACAATACGATTTTCGCTGTGAAGCGCCTGATCGGTCGCCGGTTCGATGATCCGATTACCAAGAAAGATACCGAACTGGTTCCCTATACCATTTCGAAGGGTCCGAACGGCGATGCGTGGGTAAAGGCCGGGGGTGAGGATTATTCGCCCTCACAGATTTCGGCGTTCATTCTGCAAAAGATGAAGGAAACAGCCGAGAGCTATCTGGGCGAGACCGTAACACAAGCGGTCATCACCGTGCCTGCTTACTTCAACGACGCGCAACGTCAGGCGACCAAGGATGCGGGCAAGATTGCCGGCCTTGAAGTGCTGCGCATCATCAACGAGCCGACCGCAGCCGCTTTGGCCTATGGGCTGGAAAAGCAGGATGGCAAAACGATCGTTGTTTATGACCTTGGCGGCGGCACCTTCGACGTTTCGATCCTCGAAATCGGCGATGGCGTGTTCGAAGTAAAATCGACCAACGGCGACACGTTCCTGGGCGGTGAAGACTTCGATTCGAAGATTGTTGAATTCCTTGCGGCCGATTTCAAGAAAGCCGAAGGGATTGACCTGACTGCGGACAAGCTCGCGCTTCAGCGCCTCAAAGAAGCGGCGGAAAAAGCAAAGATCGAACTGTCCTCGGCGCAGACGACCGAAGTCAACCTGCCATTCATCACAGCAGACGCGACGGGTCCAAAACATCTCGTCAAGGCGATCAGTCGCGCCGACCTCGAAAAGCTCGTCGAAAGCCTGATCACGCGTACGCTTGAGCCGTGCAAAAAGGCACTCGCGGATGCAGGCCTCAAGGCCGATGCGATTGACGAAGTTGTCCTGGTCGGGGGCATGACGCGGATGCCGCGTGTCCGCGAAGTTGTGAAGAACTTCTTCGGGCAGGAACCACAGACAGGCGTGAACCCCGATGAAGTTGTCGCCATGGGTGCTGCTATTCAGGCGGGTGTGCTGCAGGGCGATGTGAAGGACGTCCTCTTGCTCGATGTGACGCCGCTTTCGCTCGGTATCGAGACGCTGGGCGGCGTGTTCACGCGCATGATCGACCGCAATACAACGATTCCGACGAAGAAGTCGCAGACCTATTCGACCGCCGACGACAACCAGAATGCCGTCACGATCCGGGTGTTTCAGGGTGAACGTGAAATGGCAGCGGATAACAAGATCCTCGGCCAGTTCGACCTGATCGGCATTCCGCCGGCACCGCGCGGCGTGCCGCAGATCGAAGTCACGTTCGACATCGATGCCAACGGCCTGGTCAATGTGTCCGCCAAGGACAAGGGGACAGGCAAGGAGCAGCAAATCAAGATTCAGGCGTCGGGCGGTTTGTCCGATGGCGATATCGATCAGATGGTCCGCGATGCCGAAACCTTTGCCGAAGAGGACAAAAAGCGTCGCGAAGCGGCCGAGGCAAAGAACAATGCCGAGTCGCTGATCCACACGACCGAGCGTCAGCTGATCGACAATGGGGACAAGATCGACGCGGCGCTGAAGACCGAGATCGAAATGGCGGTTGCTGACGCCAAGACTGCAGTTGAGGGTGGCGAAGTCACGGCAATGACCGAAAAGGCTCAGGCGCTGGCGCAGGTCGCCATGAAAATGGGTCAGGCGATCTACGAGAAAGAGCAAGCGTCGG
>JAYUYR010000116.1:0-6531 GCA_043752405.1 Sphingomonas sp.
CGCGTAATGCCAAGTCGGTCTATTGGGTCGAGCCGAAGACCCGGGCCATCCTGCCGCTCGACAGGTTTCATCTGTCGCGGTCGCTGAAAAAGACATTGCTGTCGGACCGCTTTGAAACCACCGCGAACAAGGCATTCGGGTCGATTGTCGCCCTGTGTGCGGAATCAGCAGAAAACCGACCGGCAACGTGGATCAACAACCAGATCGAAAGTGCGGTTGCAAAGCTTCATAAACACGGTCGTGCTCATTCGATCGAGACATGGCTCGACGGAGCGCTCGTCGGAGGGCTTTATGGCATATCGTTTGGCCGCGCTTTTTTCGGCGAATCGATGGTCAGCCGCGTAACCGATGCATCGAAAGTGGCCCTAGCGCACCTCGTCGCACGGTTGAGGATTGGCAGTTTTACCCTACTCGATTGCCAGTTCATGACACCGCACCTCGAATCGATGGGTGCCATCGAAATCAGCCGCGCCGATTACATCGTGTTGCTGGACGATGCACTATCCTCGGCAACGGGTTCGGGGGATGGCGATTTCCTCGCTTTTGGACGTGTCGCCGGGTCGCCCGAGTCGTTGCCCGACAAGACAACGGTGTCGGGACCAATGTCGGGATGGCGCATTGCACAGGCCTTGACCCAGACATCGTAAATCGGATGCTCGACCACGTTGAGCGACGGCGTTTCCTTGTAAAGCCAGCCCGAAAAGACTTTGCGCCATTTGTTATCGGCACCGCGGGTGATGAGCTGGACAAAGCCACCGGTCAGCTGTTCGCGCTCCCACGGCTCGGTTTGGTCACACGCCTTCAGACGAATGACAGCATCGCCTATCCGCACCGCATCCCCCGGCTTCATCTTCAGATCGCGCGCCAGGCCGTTACGTTTGTTGAGAATGCCCAATGTCGCCACACGGTCGGCCATGGGTGTGGCAACGCGCGCCGTTGGAATGCGGGGAGTCTGGACGCGGGGAGTCGCCGCGCCGGGGGTCGAGACCGGGGAGTCTGGTTTGATGGCCTCATCGGCTACAATCGGCGCTTCGGCCCCGCCGCCGCCTTCCAACGCATTCTGGATTGCAGGCGCAGCGGCAGCCAAGCCAATGAGAACAACCCCGCCGGCAATCCACCCGAGCTTTTTCATAAAGCGTGTGTCATGTGGTTTCGGGGCTCCATGCCTCATAATCGCCAGTCGCTGCCGCGCGCCGTCCACCCTGTTCGAGCGCACCCGCAGGGCGATAAGCTGCCGCCGTTCCCGTCAGATTGGCCTGTGCTTCCTTTTCCCAGCGGCGCACTGGGGGCAGGCTGGCGTCGGGCACACCATCGACCTGATGATGGAGCCAACCGAACCATTCGGGCGGGACGCGGCTAGCGTCATTGGCACCAGCGTAGATTACCGATCGGCGCAGGCGCCCGTCGGGCATTGCCTTACCTTCATAATAGACATTGCCCAGCGCATCTTCGCCTTTGCGCGCAGCACCAAGAAGGCCCAGCGATGTGCCAAACGTGGCACCAGTCCACCACGTGAAGATTTTCCCGAGAACGCTCATGCGGTTCGATTAGGCGCGACGGGCGGCGCGCGCAATTCCTATCGCGGCCATTCGACCGTCGCGTCTGTCGAAATGCCCAATTCGGCCGCACGACCGCCGGCAATTTCGAGCACAGCGGCCACGGGTTCGTCGACTCCGATCGGGACAAGCGAATAGGGGACGGTATTTTCGACCAGCCGGGCGATGGTCCCGTCGGCGCGGATGAAAAACCAGTCCTGCGGTACCGGGCAATTCTTCATCCAGAAGCTGGCGGAGCGCGGCGGGTTCATCGGGAATATCATTCCCCCGTCGGGGGCGATCCGGGTGCGGAACATCAGGCCGCGTTCCTGTTCGGCTGCGGTCCGCGCCACTTCGATGTTGAAGCGATGCACTTTACCCGCTGATTTGATTACCAACGGTACGGTGCGCGATGCCGCCGCGACGTCGCTGCTTCCCGCGCGACATCCCGACAAGCCAGCCAGAACAAGGGCAGTGGCAATCAGCAATGTCGAACGAATCAAAGCGGTTCCACCTCGGCGACCAAAGGACCCTTCTCACCCGGGGTAATGCGCGCTTGCAAGGGCTGATCGGGCTCGACTGCCAATATCCCCGCCCGACGCAGCGTTTCCATGTGCATGAAGATATCCTCGCCACCGTCCTGGCGCACAACGAATCCATAACCTTTCAAACGGTTGAACCATTTGACGCGAACGGGTTCCACCGGCCCGGCCTCGGCTAGAATAGCTGCCGTATCACGGACGGGTCGGTCACGGTGATAAGGTTCGGGGTCCGGCGCGATGGCGGTCGATGCGTCGATCTCGATTATCGACGTCGCCTGAAGGCCGCGCGGCCCGCGCATGGCGTCGCACACAACCGTTGCGCCTTCGGGCAATACCCGTCGACCGTGGTCACGCAACTGCGAAAAATGGACAAGAACGTCGCCCGTTTCGGTCGTAATGAAGCCGAAACCACGCGTGGCATCGAACCATTTAACGACACCCGACAGCCGTTTAAGCCCGGCGCTTTGGTCTTCCGACACATCTTCATCATGTTCGGCCACCACGACATACGTCTGGCCATCATTGAGCGACTTCATGTCACAATCCCCCGCAACATATCTATCATCATTTTGCGACAGGGCGAAGATACTAATCGTCAGCGCTCTTGTTGTCGCCGGCTACTGCATTCGTCAACTGTTTGGCAAGGTCGAAACTATGACCCGCGCGCAGCATAGCGGCAAACTGGCGCTGGCGGACGTTGGGATCTGTCCCATTATGACCGAACGGCCCGATGCGTTTACGGCGCGCGTAAGCCTCTGCGGCACGGAATGATTCGTCCTCGTCAGGCATTACTTCGGCAACGATGTCGCGGTCGATCCCGGCGACGTGCAGCGCCACGTCGATCCGCCGCCCACCATAACCCCGTCGCCCCAGCGATGCCGCGCGGGTTTGGGCAAAGGCACGGTCATCGACATAACCCAGCGCTGCACATCGAGCGATGATGCCATCGAAATCGACCGGGTCGGAACTGGCCCACCCGCGCTCCTGAACCTTGCGCTGCAAATAGCTTTTCAGCTTTGCGCAGCTTGTCGCGTAGCGCCCGACATAATGCAGCGCGAGACGGTTGAGTGCATCCGTATCGAGCGGTTTACGTAGCTTTGTGTGACGATTTGATGGCATGCGCCACGTTTGTGCCACAGTCGCACGGGATTTAGAAAAGATTATCGCCGCGTATACGGCGGAAAATTCGGGTACGTTTTTGGAGCATGATTTTGCATCAAGTGATCGATAGACCACAGGCTGGATCTGGCCCTACCGTCACATCGGACGATTTAACACGGCGATTTTCGGATTTCGAAACGCTCGGTGACGCACTTGATTATGCAGCACTCGGCGCACGAGGCCTGAATTTCCATGATCCGCGCGGCAACCTGGCGCGTGCTTATCCTTACACCGAGATGCGTCTCGATGCGCTGGCAATGGCGCAGCGGCTGGTCAATCACGGGTTGAAGCCGGGTGATCGCATTGCCCTGATCGCCGAAACCGGGCCGGAATTTGCTGCACTGTTTTTCGGCTGCATCTACGCCGGGACATGGCCGGTACCGCTACCGTTGCCGACCTCGTTCGGCGGGCGCGAATCCTATGTCGATCAGCTCGCCGTACAGATGAAAAGTGCCGATCCGGCACTCTTGCTGCATCCGGCCGAATTGGGACCAATGGCAAGCGATGCGGCGCGTATTGCGGGAACTGTGGCCATCGATTGGGAACAGTTTGCCGTCCGCGAAACCGGTAATGCCACCCTGCCCACGGCACAGCCCGATGATATTGCCTATCTGCAATATTCGAGTGGATCGACACGCTTTCCACACGGCGTTGCGGTTACGCACCGCGCACTGCTCAACAATCTTGCGGCGCATTCGCACGGTATGGATCTGCAACCCGAGGACCGCTGCGTCTCGTGGCTGCCCTGGTATCATGACATGGGGCTGGTCGGCTGCCTGTTGTCGCCTGTCGCCAATCAGGTATCGACCGACTATCTGAAGACCGAGGACTTTGCACGCCGTCCGCTGGCCTGGCTCGATCTGATCAGCCGCAATACAGGCACCACGCTCAGTTATTCGCCGACCTTTGGCTATGACATTTGCTCGCGCCGCATCTCCAGCCAGAGTCATCCGGCCGACCGCTTTGACCTCTCGCGCTGGCGGGTGGCAGGGAACGGCGCCGACATGATCCGCCCTGACGTCATGCAGGCATTTGTCGATGCGTTCGGCGATGCCGGGTTCAAGGCATCGGCGTTCCTGCCAAGCTATGGCCTCGCCGAAGCGACGCTTGCCGTTTCAATCATGCCGCCGGGCGAAGGGATCGTCGTCGAACTGGTCGAAGAGACCGAATTGTCGGGCGGCACTACGGAATTCGGCCGTCCGCAACGTTACCGTGCCATCGTTAATTGCGGCAAGCCTGTCAGAGACATGCGTGTTGAAATCCGCGAGGAAGACGGCACCCTGCTCCCCGAGCGCGCCATCGGCAAAGTTTGGGCATCGGGCCCGTCGATCATGGAAGGTTATTTCCGCGACGATGTTTCGACCGCTGCCTGCATGAAGGACGGCTGGCTCGACACTGGCGACATGGGCTACATGTCCGACGGCTATATCTACATCGTCGGTCGCGCCAAGGACATGATCATCATCAATGGCAAGAACCATTGGCCACAGGACATCGAGTGGGCGGTCGAGCAATTGCCGGGCTTCAAATCGGGTGACATTGCCGCTTTTGCCGTCACGACACCCGGCGGCGAGGAAACGCCCGCTGTCCTCGTCCAGTGCCGCACCACCGACGATGCCGAACGGACAAGGCTGCGCGACACGATCCGCGACAAAGTCCGTTCGATTACGGGCATGAATTGCGTTGTCGAACTCGTCCCGCCGCGCACATTACCGCGCACCAGTTCGGGCAAACTCAGCCGCGCAAAGGCGCGCAATCAGTACCTTTCGGGCGAAATCCAGCCTTACGCCCTGGCCGCGTGATCAAAAGAAAAATGCGGGCTTGATTACGATCCGCTAACTTATCCCATTTAATGGTTATCGGGTGAGTAAAAAGACCCGTGTATCTTCCTCTGCGCCCGCCGTTCCCGACTGGCGCACCGTGCTTGGCCTTGCTGAACCCAAGGATGCCGATTGGGGTCGTGTGCGCGCCGAACAGATCAATGTGATCCAGCGGCTTGCGCCACTGCGCCTGATTGTCAATCTGCTGGTGATTACCGGCGTGACAATGGCACTGTATCAACGGGTCCCCGTGCTTCTGCTTGGCACCTGGGCCGTCGGTTTGGCGCTACTCAGTGCGTCATCTGCCTTTCATAAAATCCGCAATCGGTCATGGCGTCAACAGACAGCCACGCTCCGCGAGCTTCACCGCGAGACCCTTTGGTCGACGGCGATTGCCATTGGCTGGAGCGTTGCGCCGCTGGCTTTCGGCAAATATTGCAGTCCCGCCGAACTAATGCTGGTCTGGGCAGCCGTAACGACGATGATGGCAGCCGCCGCATTCGGACTGTCCGCCGCGCCACTCGCGACGGCATTTTACTTATTGGTGCTGGGCACATCGGTGTCCGTGATGGCGTGGAACCTGCATTTGCCACTGGTCGCCGGAGCCGGCGCGCTATTCTCGATCGGGCTGACCGGCTGCGCGCTTTTTGCCGGGCGTACGTTCGTCATCCATGAAGCCGCCGGCCTTGCGCTGGCGGAAAAAACCGAAGTCGTCAGCCTGCTGTTGCGCGAATTTGATGATTCGGGCGGCGACTGGATGTGGCAGACCGATGCATCGAAGTGCCTTACGCATGTTAGCTCGCGATTCGCCTTTGCGCTAGGCGTTGATACCGAAACACTCGAAACCAAACCGTTGCTGCAGATTTTGGCGGGCGACGCCTGGGAAGCGGGCAATTTCTCGGCTGGCTTACGCGAACTCGCCGATAAGCTGAAAAAGCGCGAAAGCTTTTCGGACCTGATTCTGCCCGTGACGATCGCAAACGAAGTCCATTGGTGGGAACTGTCAGCATCGCCGCGTTACGACGACCGCGGATCCTTTCTCGGTTTCCGCGGCGTCGGGTCGGACGTCACGGCTCAGCGTCGCTCGGCGGACAAAATAAATCACATGGCGCGCTTCGACACGCTGACCGGCTTGCCCAACCGTTTACAGGTAACCGAGGCGCTCAACGAAGCAATGGCCGAATCGGATCGCTGGCGCGGCAAATGTGCCTTCATGATGATCGATCTCGACCGGTTCAAAGCGGTCAATGACACGCTTGGGCACCCCGTCGGCGACCGGCTGCTGACGCGTGTTGCCGACCGTCTTAAAGGAATGATGGAGGGCCGTAACGTGTGCGGCCGCCTCGGCGGCGATGAATTCGGAGTCGTCGTGTTCGATGCGAGCGATCACAACAAGCTCGATCGCCTGGCGCGCGGCATTATTGATGCCTTGTCCAAACCGTATGAAGTCGACCAGCACACCCTCTATATCGG
>JAYUYR010000117.1:0-15481 GCA_043752405.1 Sphingomonas sp.
CGGTCGCGGCGCTGTTCCTGATCACCGGCCATCGCCACCGGTTCGACTGCCACCGGCTGAACGCTAGCCTGTGGCTGCGCCTCTATCTCGGTCGCAACCGTAACGTCGGTGAGCTGCGCCATCGCTGGCGAGCAAGCCGTACCCGCCAGCAAGGCGGCCCATATCATCGGGTTGCGCATCGGATTTGTCCTCATGGGGCCATGCCGCAGAAGTGCCGCCGGTGCCCGTGTGACAAGTTGTGCCGCACCCGCGCTGAGCCGTTGATTAACGCTCGAGTCAGCAATCTGAAAGGAACGCGCTACCAGATTTTGATACGCTGCTCGGGTGGCAGGTACATTTTGTCGCCCGGTTTGACGTCGAACGCCTTGTACCACGCATCGACATTGCGGACGATCCCGTTGACCCGCGCGAATTCGGCCGAATGCGGATCGGTCAGCGCCTGTTCGCGCACAGCCCCTTCGCGCCGCTTGCCACGCCACACCTGCGCATAGGCCATGAAAAAGCGCTGGTCGCCGGTCAGGCCATCGACGATCTTGGGCTCGCCATGCTTGGCAACATAACGCCGCCACGCGCCATAGGCGGTTTCGACGCCTGACAGGTCGCCGATATTCTCACCCATGGTCAGCTTTCCGTTGATCTTGACCCCGGGCAGCACTTCGATCTGTTCGAACTGCTTGCCCAGTGCATCGGCGCGCGTTTGATATTTCGCGGCAGTGTCGGCGCTCCACCAGTCGCGGAACTTGCCTTCGGCGTCGAACCGCCGGCCCTGATCGTCGAACCCATGCCCCATTTCATGACCGATCACCGCGCCGATGGCACCATAGTTGACCGCCGGATCGGCGTTGGGGTCAAAGAACGGCGGTTGCAAGATCGCGGCTGGAAAGACGATCTGGTTGGTCAGCGGGCTGTAATAGGCATTCACCGTCTGCGGCGTCATACCCCACAGCGACTTGTCGACCGGATTGGGCAGCCGCGAAAGCTGCAAGTCCCACTGGAATTTGCGCGCGCGCAGCGTGTTGCCGAGCAGGTCGCCGCGATCCACCGCCAATGACGAATAATCGATCCATTTGCGAGGGAATCCGATCATCGGATCGAACGCCGCAAGCTTTGCCAGCGCCTGCGTCTTGGTCGCGGCGTCCATCCACTGGTTGCCGTTGATCCGGTCCTGTAACGAGGCGCGAAGGTCGGCGATCAGCTCGCCCATCTTGGCGCTGCTGGCGGGCGGATAGTGGCGCTCGACATAGACCTGGCCGATAGCTTCACCCAGCCCCGAACTGACCAGCCCGACACCGCGCTTCCAGCGGTCGCGCTGCACCGGCACGTTGCGCAAGGTTTTCGAAAAGAAGTTGAAGTTCGCCTCGTCGAACGCGCGTGGCAGGCTCGACGCATTCTGGCGAATGAAATGATAGGAGAGATATTCTTTCCAGGTGCTGAGCGGCACCGTGTCGAGCATCTTGCCTGCCGCTTCGATGGCGGTCGTCTGCTGGACCACGACGGTCTGCAGATTGCCGAGTCCTAGATTGCCGAGCATCGTATCCCAGTCGAATTGCGGGGCGAATGCGCGCAGCTTTGCCCGGTCCATCGGGTTCAGTGCTTCGACCAGATTGCGGCTGCGCTCGGGTGTCCAGTGCGCAGTGGCTATTGCCGTTTCCAGCGCTATGATACGGTCGGCGCGGCCTGTGGGGTCGGCCAACCCTGCCAGCGTCTGGATATCGACCATATATTTGTGATACGCCGTCCGGAATCCGGCAAACTTGGCATCTTCTTTCAGATAATAGTCGCGGTTGGGCATGCCCAGGCCACTTTGCGCCACACCTGCGATATAGACTTTGGGATTGGCGGGGTTGGGCAATATGCCAATGCCGACCGGCGCGAAATACTCGTGCGACGCGAACAGTTTCAGCAGCCCGGCCTTGTCGGTCACGCTTTCGATGCGCGCCAGATAGGGGGCCATTACGGCACCGCCGCGAACTTCGATGGCGGCGGCGTCCATCCAGCTGGCATACATATCACCGATCTGCTGCGCGGGCGTTCCCGCCTTGCCGCTGGTCTTGGCGACATCTTCGACAATTGAGCGGACTTGCGCTTCGGACAGGTCGGCGAGCACCGTAAAGCCGCCGACGCTGGTCCGGTCAGGCGCAATTTCGGTGCGCTTCGACCATTCGCCGTTGGCATGTTTCCAGAAATCGTCGCCCGCTTTGACCGTCAGGTCGCGCCCCGTCAGGTCGACGCCCCATGTGCCAAGCTGCGGCTTTCCCTTCGCGGGTTTTGCCATCGTCGAATTGGAGGGCGTCGACTTGGCGGGCGGTTTGCCTGCCGGTTTGGCGACCACTGCCGCGGGAATACATAAAGCCACAGACGCCAAGAACGCGACCCGAATCTTCAGCATGAACTCATCCTTCAAAGCATGTTGGCCCGATCGGCCGATAGGCGTGTGCTATCAGGGTAACTCGCCCGCCACAATCGCTGCCCACGCATTTTCGTCGATAACGTCGATGCCGAGCTCAGCCGCTTTCTTGAGCTTCGACCCTGCCCCCGGACCGGCAACGACCAGATCGGTTTTCGCGCTCACCGATCCAGCGGTTTTGGCGCCGAGCGCTTCGGCCTGCGCCTTGGCTTCGTCGCGGCTCATTGTTTCGAGGCTACCGGTAAAGACGACGGTCTTGCCGGTGACTGCCGAAGCCTTGATGTTCGATACATGCGCGGGCGGGCTAACCTCGCTCAACAGGTCATCCCATGCCGCGCGATTGTGGTCTTCGTGGAAAAAGTCGACGAGCGACTGGGCAACGACCGGCCCGATGCCTTCGACGCTCGACAATTCGGCAACTGCATCGTCATGCTGCGCAACAGCGGCGACTCGTTCGACCGTGGCGAAGGCACGGATCAGGTCTTTCGACGTCCCCGCGCCGACATGACGGATGCCAAGGCCAAACAGGAATTTGACCGGATCGGGCGCACGTTTCGCTTCGATGGCGGCAAGCAGATTATCGACCGACTTTTCCTTCCACCCTTCGCGCGTCAGCAATTCGTCGCGGCGCCCTTTCAACCGAAATATATCCGCAGGACTGTGCAGCCAGCCCAGCCCGAAGAACTCGACGATCGTCTTGTCGCCCAGCCCGTCGATGTCGAGCGCGCCGCGCGACACGAAATGCTTCAGCCTTTCGATGCGTTGCGCCGGACAGATCAGCCCGCCGGTGCAGCGGATATCGACTTCGCCATCTTCACGCACGGCGTCGGACTGGCATTCGGGGCACAGGTTTGGAAACACGAACGCCGGTCGTTCGATTTCGGGCGTCAGGTTTTCGAGTATTTGCGGAATCACGTCGCCCGCCCGCTGGATGCTGACCCGGTCGCCCACCCGCACGCCGAGCCGCGCGATTTCATCGGCATTGTGCAGCGTCGCATTGGTCACGACGACGCCGCCGACCGTAACCGGTTCCAGCCGCGCAACCGGTGTCAGCTTGCCGGTGCGGCCGACCTGAATGTCGATGGCAATCAAAGTCGTTTGCGCGCGTTCGGCGGGAAACTTGTGCGCAATCGCCCAGCGCGGCGCTTTGGCGACAAAGCCCAGCCGCGCCTGCCAGTCGAGCCGATCGACTTTGTAAACCACCCCGTCGATGTCGAACGGCAAATCGGCCCGGACTTTTTCGATTCTCCGATAATGTGCCAATGCCTCGGTCGTATCGGCGCGGATCAACAGGTCGCTGACCGGCACGCCCCACTGTTCGATTGTCCGCATCGCATCATACTGATTTTGCGCAAAAGGGGCCGACGTTTCTCCCCAGCCATGCGCCAGAAATTTCAGGGGACGTAAGCGTGTGATTTCAGGGTCTTTTTGCCGCAGCGATCCCGCCGCGGCATTGCGCGGATTGGCAAACACCCGTCCGCCATCCTCGCCACTGGCATTAAGCGCGGCGAAATCACCCTTACCCATGTAAACTTCGCCACGGATTTCAAACACTTGTGGAATTCCCGCGCCGTTTAGTTGCTGCGGAATATCGGCAATTGTCCGCACATTGGGCGTCACATCCTCTCCAACCGCGCCATCGCCGCGCGTCGCTGCCTGCACCAGGACGCCATTTTCATAACGTAATGAACAACTTAGCCCGTCGATCTTCGGCTCCGCCGTCAGCGCAACCGGCGCATCGGCGGGCAGATTCAGGAACCGCCGAACCCGCGCGACAAATTCGCTCACTTCATCATCCGAAAATGCGTTGTCGAGGCTGAGCATCGCCTTTGCATGCGTGACCTTGGCAAGCGCCGAAGTCGCCGCCGCCCCCACCGCCACCGACGGCGAATCAGTGCGCACCAGATGCGGATACTGTGCTTCCAACGCATTGTTTTCACGCACTAATGCGTCATAATCAGCGTCCGAAATCTCGGGCGCGTCATTGTCATGATACAGCCGGTTATGCCGCGCAATCTCCCTAGCGAGGCGCATTAAACGGTTGGAAGCTTGGGCTTCGGACGTCACGCCGCCACCAACCGCGCCGCCTGTGCCCGTGCTTCATCGGTAACTTCGGCACCCGACAGCATCCGTGCAATTTCTTCTTGTCTTTCAATGGGATCGAGCGTCCGCAAGTTGGTTCGCGTCACCAATCCGTCCGAATTTTTCGCGATTAAAAGATGCTCAGCCCCCCGCGCCGCCACCTGCGGACTGTGCGTGACGACCAGCACTTGCCGCCCTGCTGCCAACCGCGCCAATCGATCCCCAATTGCCGACGCCACTGCACCGCCCACGCCACGGTCGATTTCGTCGAAAATCATTGTCGCTGCCCCGCCTTCTTCGGCCAGTGCGACCTTTAACGCGAGGATAAACCTCGACAATTCGCCGCCGCTCGCGATTTTGGTCATCGGCGCAAACGGTGCGCCGGGATTGGTCGAGACTTCGAATTCGACGCGGTCATGTCCCGTTTCGCTGTCTGGTCCCGCCGCAACAACAGTGCGGAACCGCGCCGCATCGAGCTTCAATGGCAACAGCTCGCCCGCCACCGCCGCGTCGAGCCGCAAAGCCGCAGATTTCCGCGCTTCCGTCCGCGCATCCGCCGCAGCCTGATACGCCGCCCGCGTCGCCGCCACCTGTGCCTCCAGCTTCACCAGCCCCGCACCGCCCGCTTCAATTGCCTCGAACTTCGCGCGGAGTTCATCGGCCAGCGCCGCCAGATCATCGGGTGCAACACGGTGCTTGCGCGCCAGCCCGCGCAATTCAAACAACCGCGATTCGTCCGCTTCGAGCCGCGCTGGATCATAAACATGCGCCCGCGCTGCTGCGGCCAGTTGCTCCTCGGCCAGCGACCCTTCGATGATCGCTCGGTCAAGCGCCGCTAGGGCTTCCGACAAAACTGGATGCTCGCGTGCCACCCGGTCGAGCGCCCGCGCTGCCGCGCGCAGTTTGGGCAGCGCCCCCTCGGCCCCCTCGACCAAAGCGGTAATATCCTCGAGTTCGCCCGAAAGTCGTTCACCCCGCTGCATCGTCGCGCGCGCCTCGGCAAGAGCTTCCTCCTCGCCAGCCTCGGGCGCGAATGCGTCGAGTTCGGCCACGCTATGCGCCAACCAATCCCGATCCCGCTCGGCATCATCCAGCACCGATTTCGCCGCCGCCAACGCCGCTTCCGCCGCGCGCATTGCCCCAAACGCCGCACCGACGTCACCCGGATCGATCCGCGCAAACATGTCAAGCAGCGCGCGGTGCCCCGCCGCTGCGAGCAGACCACGATCATCATGCTGCCCGTGAATCTCGACCAATTGCGTCCCAATCTCGCGGAGCAAGGCGCTTGATACCGGCTGGTCATTCACGAACGCGCGGCTGCCGCCATCGGCTTTCATCGTGCGGCGCACGATCAGCGGTTCTTTCGCATCGGCCTCAAGGTCATTGGCCGTCAGCATCGCCGCAACCTGTGGCTCAAAATCAAACGTCGCAGTAACACTCGCCTGCGCTGCGCTCTGCCGCACCAGTCCAGTCGCGGCGCGGCTCCCAAGTGCCAGCCCCAGCGCATCAAGGAGGATCGACTTACCCGCGCCCGTCTCGCCGGTAATGACAACCAGCCCGCGCTCGAAACTCAAATCGAGCGCTTCGATCAGGACGATATCACGGATGGCAAGCGATTGGAGCATGTACGCCACACATACCGTTTGGGCTGAGCTTGTCGAAGCCCTGTTCTTCACTTTGCCTGTTAGCGCAAGAAGGACAGCCCTTCGACAAGCTCAGGGCGAACGGCTTTTGTCTTACGCCGGATTCTTCTGCATCAATTCATAAGCCCGCTCGTACCATTTGGTGCCCGGGTAATTCGCGCCCAGCACGGCCGCCGATTTCTTGGCTTCCTCAGGCACGCCCAGCGCCAAATAGCTTTCGGTCAGGCGCAGCAATGCTTCGGGCGTGTGCGTGGTCGTGTCATAGTCGTCGATGACCTTGCGGAAGCGGACGACGCTGGCTAGCCACTGTGCGCGCCGCTGGTAAAAACGTCCGATTTCCATTTCTTTGCCGGCCAGATGGTCGCGGACAAGATCGACTTTCAACCGCGCATCGGCGGCGTAACGCGTATCGGGGTAGCGGCGGATCAACTCACCCAGTGAATCGAGCGCCTGCTGCGTGATCTTCTGGTCACGCGTGACGTCGGTGATCTGTTCGTAATAATCGAGCGCGATCAGGTAATAGGCATAAGGCGCGTCCTTGTTGCCCGGATGGATCGACAGGAATCGCGTCGCCGATTCGGTCGACTTGGCATAATCGCGCGCCATGTAATTCGAAAACGCGCTCATCAACTGCGCACGGCGTGCCCAGGGTGAATAGGGGTGCTGGCGCTCCACTTCGTCGAACAGCGCAGCGGCCAGTTTATACTGGTTGCGGTCGAGTCTGTCCTTTGCGGTGGCATAAAGCGTATCGACGTCACGCGCGATATACGCAGTGTCCGATTTGGTGCGGTTGGTTGCACAGCCGCTGATCGTGGCGAGGACCGCGAGCGCGGCGATGACGGAAACCGAACGGTTAGGGGGGATACGCATGGCGCCCGTCTTAGCGGCATGGAACCACAATGCCAACTTCGCTATTATCCCGCGATGACAGCGACCAAACTCACTACGATCCGCGTTGAAAAGCCCTGGGGCCGCACTGAACTTTGGCCAGGATTCGACAATTCTTCAGGGGCGAAAGTCGGGGAAATCTGGTTCGAAGCACCCGCAGGCACCAACCCCGACCTGATGGTCAAGTATCTTTTTACCAGCGAAAAACTGTCGATTCAGGTGCATGAGGATGATGCGACGGCGCAGGCAGCCGGACGCGAACGGGGCAAGGACGAGGCGTGGGTAATCCTGGCAGCGGAACCCGATGCGACGATTGCGCTGGGGACGCACAAAGCAGTTGATTCAGCAACGCTGCGGATGGCTGCGCTCGACGGCAGCGTCGAAACGCTGGTCGACTGGAAACCGGCGCGGGCCGGCGATGTCATTTATTCGGCAGCGCGGACGGTGCATGCGATCGGCGCGGGGCTGACGCTGATCGAAGTGCAGCAGAATGTCGACCTGACCTACCGCCTTTACGACTATGGTCGCCCGCGCGAGCTGCATCTCGAGGCGGGGGTTGCAGTGAGTGATGCCGTCCCTTTTGTCGCCCCGCCAATCCCCGGGGACGTCGGGGGCGGGCGCAGTATCCTGTGCGAAGGCGGCAAGTTTGTCCTCGAGCGCTGGACATGGACTGGCGCGAGGCGGATGCTTTTGCCCGAAAATACCCGCGGATGGATCATCCCGGTAAGCGGGGAGGGGTCTGTTGACGGCGTAAGGTTTGTGGCGGGCGAATGCTGGATGGTCGAGGGGGCGGTTGATCTGGACGTGGATCTGGGTAGCGATATTTTGTTCGCCTATCCGCAAGCGACGCGCGCGGTATTATTCGGATAAGAAGGGCTTTGTGCTAGCGGCGCATCATCATGCGCCGCGTCCTCACTCTCAGCACATTGTTTCCAGATGCAACGCGTCCCCATTTCGGGCTGTTCGTCGAATTGCAAACACGCGGGCTGGCGGCGCATCCCGACGTTGAATTGCAGGTGGTGGCCCCAGTCGGTATTCCCCCGCTTGGGCAATTCCATCCGCGCTACAAGGCACTTGCAGCCCTGCCTGCCGTCGAAACCTGGAACGGCCTGTGCGTTCACCGCCCGCATTTTTGCCATATTCCCGGCACCGGCGGGTGCTACGATTCGGGTGCCGTAGCGCGAGCAGTCGAGCCGGTCCTTCGCCGTCTGCGCAAAACATTTGCCTTCGATATCATCGACGCCGAATTTTTTTTCCCCGATGGTCAGGCCGCCATCGAACTCGGCCGCATTTTCGATGTGCCTGTGTCGATCAAGGCGCGCGGGTCGGATATTCATTTTTGGGGAAAGAACCCTGCGACGGCTGCGCAGGTCGCCGCAGCAGGGCAGGCAGCGGACGGGATGCTTACAGTGTCCAATGCGTTGAAAGCCGACATGGTTACGCTCGGTATGCCCGCTGACCGCATTACCGTGCACTATACCGGCATCGACCGCGCCCTCTTTTACGTGCGTGATCGGGCGGTCGCAAAAGCTGCCTTGGGAATCACGGGTCCGCTCCTGGTCAGCGTTGGCGCGCTGATCGACCGTAAGGGGCATGAGGCCGTCATAAGCGCCTTGAAGCGTGTTCCCAACGCCACGCTCGTTATCATCGGTGAAGGGCCAAACCGCGCCGTTCTCCAAGCGCAAGCCACTGTCCTTGGCAACCGCGTTCGCTTCCTCGGTGGCCTGTCGCATGACGTTATCGCCGATTGGCTCGCTGCGGCTGATGCAATGGTGCTCATATCCGCGTCCGAAGGACTGGCGAATGCCTGGATCGAGGCGCTGGCATCGGGAACGCCTGTCGTCATTTCCGACGTCTGCGGCGCGTGCGAGGTGCTTGACCGACCCGAGGCGGGAGTGATTGCTGCGCCGGATCCTCAGTCAGTCGCTGACGCGGTTGTGAGCGTTCTGGCCCGCAACGCAGACCGGACAGTCGTCGCGGCGACAGTCGAACGATTTAGCTGGGAAGCCAATACTGCCGCCTTGTACGAGCACCTCAAAGCGGTCGCAGCGCGGCGCTGATCCAGCGGCCCTCGGCGCGCAGCATCCCCCAGGCGCGGGCAGCAGCGCGGGTGTCCATGACTTCCAGGACGATACCGCGCGCTTCATAAGCCGCGATGAGAGCGGGGGCAGGGCGTTCGAGCCTTGCACCGGTGCCTAGCAGGATGAATTCGGGGAGAGGCTCCGTAACGGCATCGCCGAAATCCCCGCCATCCCAATCATATACCGTTTCGGGCGTCAGGATAACACCACCGCAGCGTGCGAAACCGTCGACTTTGATCAGCGCGCCTGCAAAGCCAGTCACCGCAGGACCGGGCCCCCGATCATTGCGCTCGAGCGTCGGCATTATTCTTCGCGCTTGGTCACGCGCTCGGCATTTGCGTTGCTGCCCGCACGCACGGCCCCCTTTTCAAGGAAGCTGTCGGAGGTGACTTTCAACCAGATCAGGATCGGTGCGCCGACATAGATCGACGAGAAAGTGCCAACAAAAATCCCGAGCAGCATTGCCGCTGTGAATCCGAAGATCACATCTGGTCCCATCGCTAGCAGGATCGCCAGGGTAAGGATCAGCGATCCCGACGTCACAATCGTGCGCGACAGGGTTTCGTTGACCGAGAGATCGAGCAGCGCAACTATATCCATCTTCCGATATTTACGCAGGTTTTCACGAATACGATCATAGACGATGATTGTGTCGTTGAGCGAGTAGCCGATGATCGTCAAAATTGCTGCAACAATGTTTAAATCAAATTGCAACTGTGTGAGTGCAAAAAAGCCCAGTGTCAGCGACACGTCATGGACCAGTGCAAACAGCGCGCCGACGCCGAACTGCCATTCAAAGCGAAACCAGATGTAGAGTGTAATCCCCGCCATCGCGAGTAGCAGGCTGATCATGCCGGTATACAGCAACTCTTCGGATACCTTGCCCGACACCGTTTCCACCGCATCGATTTTTGCGCCCGGATAGGCAGCTTTGATTGCGCCGGTCAGCTTTGAGCCGGCGGCACTTGCTGCCGCTTCGTCGCCGGGCGGCAGCGGCAGACGGATTTGTACATCGGTTGGTTTGCCGAATTCCTGAATGGACGCTTCACCATAGCCTAGCGCGCCGACGCGTGTGCGCAATTCGTCGATATTGGCGGGTTCGGCGAAGGATACGCGGACCATCTGCCCGCCTACAAAATCGACACCGAAATTGAATCCGCGCACGGCAACCAGGGCAAGCGACGTCGCGATTAGCGCAAGTGAAATGCCCATCGCCCAGAAGCGCCAGCGAAGAAACTGGATATTGGTATTGTCGGGGACGAGTTTCAGCGGGCGCATGTTATATCACCAGTTCTTTGGGGCGGACGCGCCGAAGATAATCGGCGACCATGAGCCGAGTAAGGGTAACACCGGTAAACACCGATGTTATAATCCCGATCGTCAGCACGACGGCAAAGCCGCGAATTGGGCCGCTGCCGAAATAAAACATGATTGCTGCCGAAATCACGTTGGTGATATTCGCGTCGAAAATTGCACGGCTGGCTTCCTTGAAACCAAACTCGACTGCTTGCAGCGTCACGCGCCCGCGTCTCACTTCTTCGCGGATTCGCTCGAAAATCAGGACGTTGGCATCAACCGCTGCACCGACGGTCAGCACGAAGCCGGCAATCCCCGGCAATGTCAGTGTCGCGTTAAAAATCGACATCACGCCCAAGATGAGGAGCGCATTCACGATGAGTGCAATCGCGGTATAAATCCCGAACCGGAAATAGGTCAGGATCATGAAGGCCATCAGTGCGACTGTTGCGACGATGCCAGCGATCACGCCCTTCCGGATCGAATCAGCGCCTAGGTCCGGACCAACGGTGCGCTCCTCGATCACGCGCAGCGCCACGGGCAGCTTACCCGAACGCAGTGAGATAGCGAGTTGTTTGGCACTTTCGGTGGTGAAGTTGCCCGAAATCTGCGCCTGTCCGCCCAGGATTGGCTCGTTGATATTAGGAGCCGACAGGACCACGCCATCGAGAATCATAGCAAACGGCTTGCCAACATTCTCCTGCGTCGTGCGCGCGAATTTGCGGCCGCCCTGACCATCAAACCGGATGTTGACGATGGGCTCGTTGGATTGCTGGTCATTGCCGGTCTGCGCGTCGATCAGCTGGTCGCCTGAAACCATCACACGACGCTGCACCGCGATTACCGGCGGGCCTGCGGGGTTGCCCGGATAAGGCAGGATCTGGCTACCCGGCGGCGCACGGCCCTGCGCGATCTGCGCGGGATCGGCAGTCAGGTCGACCAGTTTGAATTCGAGTTTAGCAGTCTTGCCGAGTAACGCCTTCAACCCCTCAGGGTCCTGTAATCCGGGAACCTGAACGAGGATACGGTTGTTGCCTTGGCGGACCACGGTCACCTCACTGGTGCCATTGGGGTCGATGCGCTTGGCCACGACTTCGCGTGCGGTGTCGAGCGCATCGTCGACGGCCTTGTTTAGCCCCGCCTGCGATGGCGTCATCACCAGCCGCGTCGAGTCAACGACCGCTACGTCCCAGTCACGCTGTCCGCCGATGCCGACGGGATTGGTCTGCTTGCGCGCAATCTCGACCGCCACATCAAGCTGCGACACGTCGCGCACGAAGAAGCTCAGCGCGCCGTTCGTCGACGACACATCACCGATCTCAACGCGCGGCTTTGTTCGCCGGAATTCGGTGCGCAGCGCTTCTTCCATTGTCTCGATCTTCTGCTTGGCGACATCAGACGTCTCGGCCTCCAGTAGCAAATGGCTGCCGCCCTGCAGATCAAGGCCATAGTTGAACCGCGCCGTCGGCACGAACCCCGGCCATTGCGCAACCATATCCCTGGGAAAGAAATTGGGGACGGCAAACGCCAGCCCGACCACCAGCGTGATCAGGACGGACCAGAGTTTCCAGCGCGGGAAATCAAGTTGCATAAACTAGTCGTTCGCCGGTTTAGCGCCGCCCAGCGGGGTGACATCGCTCAGTGTGCCCTTGATTGCCTTCACCTTCACGCCGGTCGCGATTTCGATTTCGACCTGCTCGTCGTCGACGCGCGTGACCTTGCCGACAAGGCCGCCACCGGTCACCACCGTGTCGCCCTTTTTCACCGCAGCAATCTTTGCCTTATGCTTTTTCATTGCCGTTTGCTGCGGGCGGATCATCAGGAAGTAGAAAATGACAAAGATAAGCACCAATGGTGCCATCTGGATCAGGAAAGCTGTGGTGCTGCTAGGAGCGGCACCGGCGGCTTGCGCATAGGCTGGGGATATGAACATAAGTCTTTCTATCGCCTGTGATAGGCAAGGGCGCGCGATTAACAGAGGCTCTGGGCTGGTGCAACTATGGTAAGCGTACGATGATCATTGTCATGGGCTATCTACAACTCGCGAACGGCGGCGCGGCGCTGATGCGTTCAGCGATTGTGCTGGTGGTGCGGGCGACGCGTGCCGAGGCCGGTTGTGACCATTATGCCATTGCCGCCGATGTCGAGGACGCCGACCGCCTCCACATATCCGAACGTTGGATCGACCAAAGCTCGCTTGGTGCGCACCTTGTCACGGATCATGTCGTCGATTTTCAGGTCGCCATGCGCCGCACCAGAATCATAAAGGCTGCGGTGCACGTGTATCATCCAGACGGTACCATCCGGCGCCTGATAAACATCTAACCGACCCATAGTAAGGAGTGGAAGCCATGGTCATCGTGATGGGCACGGCCAAATTTGTCCCCGGCGAGATTGACCGGATTGCCGTTGATCTCGCCGCACAACTCGCCGCGACACGCGCCGAAGACGGTTGCGAAGCCTATAATTTTGCGCGCGATGTGCTTGACCCCGATGCGCTCCATATTGCTGAACGGTGGCGCGACGGCGACGCGCTGAAAGCGCATTCGGCCGCGCCGCATGTGGCGACTTTCGGTAGCGTCATCGCCGCCGCAAAACTGCTTTCGATCAGCGTAAAGTCCTATGACGGCGACACCGTGCGGACGCTGATCGGGGAATAGGTTGCCTTCACGCCCCCACCCCCTTAAACGCGCAGTTCTGGTCGGGACGTAGCGCAGCCTGGTAGCGCATCACACTGGGGGTGTGGGGGTCGCAGGTTCGAATCCTGTCGTCCCGACCAATTAAATCATTGAGTTAGCGGCAACATGCCGTGGAGCGAATTGATTGCAGCAAGCACGCAGTAAGCACCAAGTTTCCGTTTTGGCTTCAGGGAGTTTGGTGGAAGTGCGATATCCCGGACGGGTCCAGCTATCAAAGTTGTCCGCTTTGGCGTCAAAAACGCTGTCAGCCTAATCCGAAGTCGTCTCCGCACGATGGAGTTCGGCCTGCGAACGCGGCGGTCCGAGCTGTGTGAAGGGTTGACGCGTCCGGCGGCGATCGGGCGCGGTCTCTTTTCCGGCCTATTTTTTTACTTAGGTCGTGACGTCTTTTCGCGCAGTCAATGCGCACCATAGGGCCGCCTACGTATGCACCTGCCGCGCAGTCATAGGTGCCTCACCGTAAGAGGGCGAGGTTCGAGTCCTCTTCTGGCACCAGTCGTCTGCTGCAGGGTAGCCCGATTAATTTTTTCGAACTGCCAGGCGCACCTGATCTGAAAATCGGCGACGTCTAAATTCTCATCGTACCGCAATGTTTCTGATCGGAATAATGGATCAACACCTCGCCGAAATAGAGCGGGAGAGCTTGCGCAAACTCCACTATGGTGCTTGGATGAATAGGGCCGGTGTAGATGGCGCGGGCACGACCATCGGGCTTCGGGAGAAGCTGTAGGAGATCGGTATCCCCCGGCCAAAGCATCGCAAAAAGCGAATAGACGCGGCTGATTTGCTCGTCCGTCAGGGTCTTTCGAATTTCTACCCAGTCCCTGCCTTCAGCAATTCCGAGAATGTCAGCGACTGCCCGCTGGAAGAACATGTTGCGCTGACGGATGCTGGGCTGAGTCCAGCTTGGCCGCAGGTGGCAGGGTCGTGATTTGCAGCAATCCCGATAGCGCTCGCCCGAACCACATCCGCAGGCGGAGCCAGGGCGCAGTTTGCGCTCATCTACCTCCTTCTTTTCAAGAAAGTCCCACTTTTTCTCGGTTCGCCCGTACTCATCCTGATAGTGAACGTGACCGTCGTCATATTTCACGTACATCTCACCGCCGAAACCGAACAAGTCATCTTCCGGTGGGCGAAGCGTATCCCTTAAGTCTTCCCACGAGCAATTTACAGTCGCCTCTGGATATAGCCATTCTTCGCGGCCAGCCGCTAAATATCGCCGAGCGCGACGCTTCAATATGTAGTTGATGCGGCTAACATCCTCACCGGAAAGCTTGCGTGTCCGGATCAGGGCGTCAGCGCGGACCAACGAGCTTCTGAAATTGTGCGCGAATGTTCGCTTTTCGAGCGGACTTGCCTGAGCATCCTTGGCATATTCGAGGTTCGTCAGGATCAAGCAGAAGTTGCGATTAAGCGGAAAGATCGTCTGCGACGCCTTGAGCGCTATGCCGGGATCGAGCGGATAAGCACACAGCGGTGCCTCAGGCGGCACCGCATAATTGTATATGGTCACCGGATGATCGCTGATGATGAACTTCACGTCGGCGTCTTCCGCCGACACAATTTCACGGACGCCCTCACTCCAGATCGTACAGTGCATCATCCGCATGCCTTGCATCTCGGTCATCAGCTCGTTTTGATCGAGAGTAGGATACTGCGCTTGCAGCCACCGAAGGCTCTTAGGAGTGCGAAGCTTTTGCGCATCGATATAGGTGTAGAACTCTTGGAACCTTTCGATCCATTGAGCAACGTCGGTTCCGATGAAGGCATTGACGGCTTTCGAGCCCGACGAGTCGATCATCCCGAATAGTTTGCGCTCGATCTCGTCATTCACAGATGTGCCAAAGAACGTCGAATACAGATCGCGTTCCCGGAAGCACTTTGTGGTCGTCCACGAAAAACGGGAACGTTCGGTAATGACCCGCCCATTAAGAAGCTCACGCTGGGGTGGCGTCATGTCGAGGTAGGATAGTGTCGTATTACCTTGCTCGAAGAACCCCTCCTGATACCACTGCGGAACGTAATGATTATTTCGGGTCTTGGTCATTAAGCTGGTGGTATCAGCGCAAAGGCAATTAAGCGAGTGCGACAACAAGCCTTAAATGTCATCGGCAATCCAACCAGCAAATCATGTCCATAGTCACACCACCAGAACGTATGGCGGCTTCCGACGCCGTTAAGTTTGGCCGCCAACGGCAGGAATGTTAGCAATCGTGGTCATTACCGTGGCAGTCGCCTTGAATGTCAGCTTTCTGCGTTTCTACCCTGAAAGCTGCCTATCCGGATACGAAAACATTTCAGTCATTTTCGCGATCGTCAGAAGGGTCGAAAGTGGACGTTGCAAAATTTAGCTCCATCTTGAACCGCTTGAATTGCTCTATGCCG